>JBMYOA010000066.1:0-8760 GCA_049598825.1 Opitutales bacterium
AGAGGGTTGACCACGCGGATACAAAAATTTGACCCTTATCTCAATGTTGACCCAGGGACTATGAGCCCTTTCCAGCATGGCGAGGTATATGTTCTGGATGATGGTGCAGAGACTGATTTGGACTTGGGTCATTATGAGCGCTTCACTTCGGGGAAACTCTCAAGGTTTAATAACCTCACCAGTGGACAAATTTATGAATCCGTAATTCGTAAAGAGCGGCGTGGGGATTATCTGGGGAAAACCGTTCAGGTTATTCCTCATGTTACCAACGAGATTAAGGATCGCATTTATGCTGCTGGTGAGGGAGTTAATGTTTTAATTACCGAAATCGGAGGTACGATCGGTGATATTGAAGGTCTACCCTTCACGGAAGCCATGCGTCAATTTGCATCCGAGGTAGGCAAAGCAAATGTGCTGTTTATTCATATGACCTTACTGCCCAGTTTGCGGGCTGCTGGGGAACTAAAGACTAAACCTACCCAGCAAAGTGTTGCCAAGCTTCGAGAAATCGGGATCCAACCAGATATATTGATTTGTAGGACTGAACAGCCGATCACGGAAGAAATTCGTGAAAAGCTATCTCTTTTTTGCAGCGTTCCTAAAGAAGCAGTCATCGAGGAGATGGATGTTGCCCATTCTATCTATGAATTGCCTCACATGCTCAAAAAAGAGGGATTGGACAGATTAGTTACCCGATTTCTCGGTCTGGATGCACCCGCTCCCAAATTAGACGAATGGGAAGAGGTTGTTCATCGTCTCTTAAACCCGAAGCATAAAGTCAGAATTGGGATGGTTGGCAAATATATGGACCTTCAGGATTCTTATCTATCAGTTAATGAATCTTTGGTTCACGGCGGTATCCGCAATGATTGTGAAGTCGAAGTCGTTCATATTGATGCGGAAGATATTGAACGGGATGGTCCGGAATCACATCTGAAAAATCTAAACGGTATTCTTGTCCCTGGAGGTTTTGGTGACCGAGGAACCGAGGGTAAGGTTTTGGCATCGAAATATTCCCGTGAAAACAATCTGCCTTATTTCGGACTGTGTCTTGGTATGCAGATAGCAGTGATTGATTTTGCTAGAAATGTACTTGGTCTGGAAAAAGCAAACAGTGAAGAATTTGACCCACAAACTCCCGACCCAGTCATCCATATCATGGATGATCAAAAAACAGTCGAAGATAAAGGGGCAACCATGAGGCTCGGTGCGTGTCCCTGCTCTCTGAAGAAAGGAAGCTTTGCTTACACTGCTTACGAAAAAGAAGAGGTATCCGAAAGACACAGGCACAGATTTGAATTCAACAATTCTTACAGGGAGCAAATGGAAGAAAAAGGCTTGATAATCTCAGGAACGAATCCCGAGCGTAATCTGGTCGAAATCGTTGAAGTCGAAAATCACCCATGGTATGTGGGCGTTCAGTTTCATCCGGAATTCCAGTCCAAGCCAAACAAGGCCCATCCTCTTTTTGCTGCATTTATCGAAGCTTCGCTCAACCATAAATTGGCAAATGTTCAGGCAGGCAATGGTTCGCCCAAGTAAGGCATTTTTCACTTTGCTGCATACTCTTAACTAGTTTTAGCTTTTCCCGGTTGGCGAAAGCTATCATTCTCCAAGATTGTGATTATTGATGCACATACGCACCGATATGCGGACGAAGTAATTGCCGATCCCGTAAAATTTGCTCTTAGCCAAAAGGAAACCCACTGGCTAAAATTAGTAACACCTACTCAGGGAAAAGGATTGCAAGGCTGGTCCGATCGAAAAGAAATGCTTTCCCAAATGAAGACGGATGGGGTAGACCGTGCAATTCTTCAGGGTTGGTATTGGGAGAATCCTCAGAGTTGTGTTTGGCATAATGACTGGCATGCAAAATGGATCCGGCAGGATCCTCAAAATTTTATTGGATTTGTAAGTATTCACCCCTACATCAAAGATCCACTTGATGAATTGAAAAGAAGACAAGACCAAGGATTTTCAGGTATTGGCGAATGCCATCCCTGGGTACAAGGGTCTACACTTAGAGACGCCACTTGGATGCAATGTATGCATTTTGCCGATAACGCAGGATGGCCCGTTACCTTTCATGTAACTGAACCAGTCGGACATGACTACCCTGGAAGGGTTTCCACTCCTTTTGATGATTTTCTTTGGCTTGCACAGGAAATTCCAACCCTGAAAATTATCCTGGCTCATGCTGGTGGTCTTTTTCCTTTTTATGAACTAAACCCAAAAGTCCGCCCAGATTTACAAAATGTTTTCTACGATCTGGCCGCATGCCCTTTGCTTTACGACCCACAAGTGTATCGCCAATTAATTGATGTTGTTGGGTATGAAAAGATTATTTGGGGAACTGATTACCCCCTCCGTATAATGCCCAAAACCCAAGAGAAACCTGATTTCGCCTCCTTTAAAAATTTACTTCATAATGAGGCTAAATTGAGTAGTAAAGAGGCCAGTGCGATATTCGGAGGTAATATTTTATCCATCCTGCCATGAGGATAGAACTTAATCATGTGGTGCCGTATCCTTTACCCAAGGAAGTAATACAGTCCTCAGATGTTTGGGATACCAAGTTGTGCTTCAAACCTAATTCGGCTAATTTAGTATCTGCTCAATCAGGCATGGGGAAATCTACCTTGCTCCACTTGTTATACGGAATGCGAAAAGATTTCTCAGGGAATCTGTCGATTGACGGAAAAGACTCATCGACTCTTTCAAGGGAAGATTGGATTAACATTCGTAAAACATCCATTAGCCTCCTCTTTCAAGACCTCCGCTTATTTCCACATCTCACAGCGCTTGAAAATATCAATCTTATCCCGGTGGCCAATCCAAACGCTCCAGTAGTTGAAGAAATGGCCGATCAGCTCGGTATCACCGCTTTCCTTCACCAGTCAGTAGTCACACTTTCACATGGGCAAAGGCAGCGGGTTGCTTTGGTGCGGGCTCTTCGAAAACCTTTTCAATTGCTTCTCCTCGATGAGCCTTTCAGTCATTTAGATGAAGTGAATCAAAGTAAGGCCAGTTCTTTAATCAAAGGGTTAGTTCAAATAAACGGAGCCAGTCTGATTCTATCAACATTAGGTTCAGTTCCAGAAATCCCATTCGACCAAACTTATTCTTTGTGAAAGATACTTTTTCCAATTCTAAGCTAGGATCATGTCTTGTATCACGAGGGCCGCGTCGAGAACTTTTTATCGCTTCTTTCGGATGTTTCATTGGAACAACCCTGCTTCTCCTTGCCATTCAAATTTATCAGGATGCAACCATATACCTTGAAAATAATGAAGGTCCCAAAAATTATTTTACAATCAACAAAAAAATCGAAGGCGGAGCTCTGCTCAACCTTGCCAAAAAAGAAGAGTCATTTGACAAACAAGAACTTGATACCATTAGGCAACTAACAGGAGTTAAAAGAATTGGGGGATTTGTAAGAAATAAATTTCCAATCACTTTATATATCTGGCCATCCGGTAAAATTGGATTCGGAGCAGCCGCTAAAACCGATTTATTTTTTGAGTCGATTCCTGATGAATTTCTCGACTTCATACCTAAGGAATGGGAATGGGAAGAAAATGCCTCGATTGTTCCAATCATGGTACCGAAATTTTATTTAGATCTATGGAACTTTGGACTGGCTCCTTCCCGTGTCGAATATCCGGCTCTGTCCACCGATGCGGCCAAAGGGATGCCAATCGAGATATTTATAGGCAAAAATAAAGAAACAACCCTGAACGGTCGTTTTGTTGCTTTTAGCAAAAGAATAAACAGTGTTCTGGTACCAGAAAGTTTTCTCAATTGGGCTAATCAAAAATTTGCTCAGCCTGATAGTGGAGACTTTTATTTTTTGTGGAAAGAAGGCACCATCGATGGACCTCCAAGGTCACGATCTGACCTTTCCAAATTACAAACTCTTCCCGATTTTAAATCGTGGGAAATTTCCCCACTTGGCAATCCAGCCTCTCGTTCTTCCATTTCCTCCCTGCTACAGAAGCAAGATTCAGATAACGAACCTTCGAGGATCATCTTGGAAATTGCCGATACCCCCTCTCCTGCTCTGCTCGAATATATAGATAGAAACGAATATGAGCTTAATCGAGAGTTCCCTGATCAGGATCTAATTAAAAAGGCCTTACAAGGAATTTTTGCAGGGGTGATCGGAATCGGCATTCTTTTATCTCTCCTCTCGATCGCAACCTTCGCTACAAGTTTCAAGCTAGTCGTGTCTCAATCTTCCGAACATGTAAAAAACTTACTTTTATTGGGATTTTCTCCCGGTCAAATTTCTCAGATTTTTTACAAAAGGTTCCAAAAGCTTTTTATCTACATTATATCAGGATCATTTGTCGTGTGCCTTTTATCCAAATATTTTTTAGGTCAGACAGCTATTGAGTTCGGAATTAATATAGAATCCAACCTTTCCGAGTATACCGTCGTGTTTACGGTTCTTTATTCCATTGTTTTCCTGATCGTTAATAAAACCAACATAAGTAACTCCGTGCTTAAGCTCGATAAGTAAGGTCTTGTCCCTCATGATCTTGTATTTGCTGGTTATTGATTATCATTTATTACCTTCATCACCAACTCGTCATCCTTAATTGAAAATGTGACATTGCTGCCTTCCTCAACTTCTCCGGCAACCAGTGCACGTGCAAGTTGAGTCTCTACTTGTTTTTGTAAAAACCTCTTTAATGGACGGGCTCCGTAAGTCGGATCATAACCTTTTTCACCTATCCATTTTTTGGCTGAATTTGTAAACACGACTGATACTTTCCGGTCCTCCAGCCTTTTATTCAAAGAAGAAACCAGCAGATCGACAATCTCAGTTATTTCTTCAAGTGAAAGGGGTTTAAATAATACTGTATCGTCAATTCGGTTAAGAAACTCGGGGCGGAAATGATCCCGAAGGTCTGCCATCACCGAATCTCGGGTAGATTCCGAAATTTCATTATCAATTAAGTTGTCCTGCAAGTAACGACTTCCGACATTTGAGGTCATAATGACTACCACATTTTTAAAATCTACAGTACGCCCCTGAGAATCAGTCAATCGTCCATCATCCATCAATTGAAGAAGTACATTGAAGACATCCGGGTGTGCTTTTTCGATCTCGTCGAAAAGAATAACTGAATACGGTTTCCGTCGAACGGCCTCTGTCAGTTGCCCTCCTTCTTCGTAGCCCACATAGCCGGGGGGTGCCCCAATCAATCGGGCAACCGAATGTTTTTCCATGTATTCAGACATGTCAATTCTAACGACATTGTCCTCGCTATCGAAAAGGCTCTCAGCCAAGGTTTTAGCAAGCTCGGTCTTCCCTACCCCCGTTGGTCCCAAAAATAAGAATGATCCAATAGGGCGATTGGGGTCTTTAATACCAGCCCGTGCTCGCATTATAGCCTCTGCCACGGAATCAACCGCTTCGTTTTGTCCGATTACGCGCTCATGTAAGATACTTTGCAATCTAAGGATTTTTTCTCTTTCCCCTTCGATCAGTTTAGTAACCGGAACCCCAGTCCATCGAGCAACAATATCCGCAATTTCTTCGGCAGTAACCTCTTCCTTAAGAATCGCATCCTCGTTTTTATCCGCGTTTTCAAGCTCCTCCAGCTCAGCTTCCAAGGTGGGTAATTTCCCATGTTTAAGTTCAGCGACGAGATTTAAATCATATGCACGTTCAGCTCGTTCCATTTCCGCACGGGTAGACTCAATTTGCTCGCGGAGTATGCGAACATTATCAATTCCTTTCCTTTCATTTTCCCATTTACGCTTGATAGTCTCCATCTTATCACGGGCATTTCCAAGATCTTTTCGTAATGATTCCAAACGATCTTGACTGGACTTGTCCTTTTCCTGCTTCAGTGCTGTTTCCTCAATTTCTAGCTGAAGAACCCGTCGGCTAATTTCATCAAGTTCAGATGGCATGCTGTCAAGTTCAGTACGAATCATTGCACAGGCTTCATCAACCAGATCGATTGCTTTGTCTGGAAGAAAGCGGTCAGAAATATATCGGTTGGACAGAACTGCAGCATTCACCAAAGCCTCATCTCTAATATTGACTCCGTGATGAATTTCAAAACGTTCACGTAAGCCCCTTAGAATCGAAATCGTATCTTCAACATTTGGCTGATCAACAAGCACGGTTTGGAAACGCCTCTCCAGGGCGGCATCCTTTTCAATATTCTGGCGATATTCATTTAAGGTGGTTGCACCAATACAGTGAAGTTCTCCCCGAGCGAGCATTGGCTTCAGCATATTTCCAGCGTCAATCGCTCCTTCGGCTTTTCCAGCACCTACAATCGTATGCATTTCATCTATAAAAAGAACAATTCTTCCCTCCGCCTTACTTACTTCGTTTAAAACTGCTTTCAATCGTTCCTCGAATTCCCCACGAAACTTAGCCCCGGCTAAAAGTGAACCCATTTCTAGAGTAAATATTGTCTTATCTTTGAGACCTTCGGGTACATCACCTCGGACGATTCTTTGTGCAAGACCTTCGACAATAGCTGTTTTACCTACGCCAGGTTCTCCAATAAGCACAGGGTTATTTTTGGTCTTTCTGGAAAGAATTCTGATAACCCGACGGATCTCAGAGTCTCGGCCAATCACAGGATCCAGTTTTCCGGATTTTGCCTGTTCAACAAGATCAATTCCATACTTCTTAAGTGCACGAAACGTATTCTCAGGAGTTTTGGAAGTGACTTTTTGACCGCCGCGTAGCCCCTTCAGGGTTTCGAGAACCTTTTTTTCCGTAATCTCAAAGTTTTTCAGAAACTGTTTAAAGGTTGCCGGCTTTTTTACCTGGGCTAAGCCGAGAAGCAGGTGCTCAGTGCTAACATAATCATCCTGCATCTCTTTGGAAAGTTGCTGGCTTTTTTCTACTGATTCCGTCAAAGCAGCTGAAGCATAAGAACGAGCAGTATTAACATTACCTGCAATCTTAGGTAAGTTTTTAAGTTCCCGTTGTAACGCAAGTTGAATCGGGGCGGTACCAATGCCCATCTCCTCCATGATGGCAGGCACGATTCCGTTCTCCTGAGACATAAGGGCTGATATCAAATGCCATACTTCCACTTCCTGCTGTCCATTTCGTCTCGCGACTTCGGACATTTCCTTAATTGCAGCAATTCCGAGTTCAGTAAATTTTTCAGGATCGATATTCATACATGTGCATTTGCATATTTCATACCGAATTAAAATTATAAACTTCCTTCTGTAACTGGCTTACATCTCATGGGCACCTAAAAATAGTCTTTATTTCAGGGACAAATTAACTGGCAAAAAGGCTCGATTGAGACATCTTGTCTCACTCCTTGTGTACTATTTTTCAATCAGGCTTATTCTTAATTTCTTTTATCTGCTAACCTTCTCGTACTTAAGGGTTCTCCCCAACCCCAGAGAATATTGTAGTTTTGTACGCTATGAAAAAACCTAGATGACTCGTGCATATATTTTGAAAAGAAGGATTGTTTGACTTACAGTGTTTGAAAGTCATTTTTCAGAAATGAAGCTAAAAGAACGGGTCGCTTTTATTGACCAAAAGCTATCGGATTTATATCCCGCGCCCCCTATCCCTCTGAATCATTCTGACCCTTACACATTACTGCTCGCGGTTCTTCTTTCAGCTCAGTGTACAGATGCTCGAGTGAACCTAGTTACCCCTGCTCTTTTTGACTTGGCGAACAATCCCCAAGACATGGCGCAGAAATCCATTGAGCAGATTAATTCAATAGTTAGGCCTTGTGGGCTTGCCCCAAGAAAAGCAAAAGCCATTTTCGAACTATCAAGAATTCTTCTTCAGAAACATCAAGGACTCGTACCTGAATCCTTTGAGGAATTAGAAGAATTGCCTGGCGTGGGACATAAGACAGCATCCGTGGTCATGGCACAGGCATTTGGGTATCCATCTTTCCCCGTAGACACCCATATCCACCGTCTTGCTCAGCGCTGGAAACTGACAAATGGTAAAAGTGTAACCCAGACAGAAAAGGATTTAAAAAGACATTTCCCCAAAGATCGCTGGAACCAATTACATCTTCAAATCATATATTATGCCCGTGAGCACTGCCCGGCACATGCGTGCCATGGATTGCATTGCGAAATTTGTAAAACCTGCTTCCCAAGCAGGAAGAAAAAAATTCTCACCCAACGTGCTTAGCCCGAGTTGACAAAAACCTGTGGCTTGGCAGTTTTGAGCTTTCCAATTGCAGTTTCGTCAAGGCCAGTCTCGAAAAGATAGACTTCACGCAAGGACTCAAGAGAAATTAAGAAGTCTACCGCGGAGGCCTCAAGCTTAACCCGGATCAGATTTAAATACTCCAAATTTTGTAAATTCTTCAGTTTGGTAATTCCTGAAACATCTATTTCCTGAACGCCCTCAAGGAAAAGTTTCTTTAAGTTTGGCATCTTCGCAATGAAATCAAACCCGGCATTGGTAACTTTTGAATCCGTCAAATCAAGCGAGATGATATGTGGTGCTATCATCATTAATTTTTCCAGATCTTCGTCTTTCATTGCTAATTCAGGATCAACCGATGATATGACCTGCAATCCTTTGGCGCCGACCATAGGAAGTATTCGTATACCGGAGGACCGAAGTGTGTTCCATGCGTCCTCACTAAGCATAATTTCATCAGGACTTTTGGAATCGGAGGGACTTGAATCACTTGCAACCTCACCCGTAAAATCCTCCAAATTTACTCCAAAACGACTTAAAATCGGCCCCATTTTTGAAGGCATAGCGAAGTAGGCACCCACTAT
>JBMYOA010000067.1:0-8706 GCA_049598825.1 Opitutales bacterium
GGCAGTTAGAGGAACCGTTATCCAATCCTTTTCGGGAGGAGGAATTTTTGGTGCAGAGCCGGGGAATGGGTACCTGGTTACAACTTAAAATTGCTGAAAAGAGGGGTATTTTTGCTCATGCCCGTTTTCGATTCCAAGAGGAAGCGATCTGGATGATTTTAAGAGGCTTTTTAGGGTCTGGTCCGGAGAGAAACCCTTACACGAAAGAAGGTCTGGCTTGGAAGGTTTTTGGACTTTTGCCAGGATTGATGCAGGAACATTCTCAGAGTTTCCAACCCTTGGGGGAATATCTTGGGGGAAAGGCTGATTGGGATGGCAACCGAGCGTTCCGTTTGTGCCGGCAGATTGCCACCCTTTATGATTCTTACCTTACCTACCGTCCGGAAATGATTTTGAATTGGAATGGTAAGGATTTTCCGAGTGGCCGTGACCGGTGGCAGGGAATTCTTTGGCATGCGGTGCGTCAATCACTCGGATTTGAAACCCTCCCTGAGAAAGTTGAGCAAATTAGGCAAATGCCTGAGCCCAAAAGAGCGGACTGGTTACCCGAAAGACTATCCGTCTTTGGTGTATCCACCATGCCCCCATTGTTCCTTGATGTACTTCAGGCGTATGGGCAATTCCGTCCCTTGAAAATATTTTCCCTGCAGCCGGCTCCGGTCTTTTGGGGGGAAGTGGAATCGGAAAAATGGAAGTTACGGGCATTGAAAAGAGCGGAGTTGCAGGCGGGACATCCGGTTGATGAAAGTATATTGAGTGACCGGGCAGGAAATCAACTGATCGGATCCCTGGGTAAAACGGGACGGGAGTTTTTTAATATGCTGGTGGACCGGAATGCTCACGATGAACCACTGAGCTTTCGGGATGCCAAAGGTAACCGTCTGCTGGCGAGGTTGCAAAGATGGATCTTTGATGCCTTGAACGAGAAGCAAGAGCCCAAAATTCAGCCGGAACCAGAGGACCAGAGTTTAATTATTAATAGTTGTCATGGACATATGCGGGAGGTCGAAGTCCTCCGTGATTATCTTTTGCGAAGATTCGAAGAGGATAGTTCCCTTCAACCTCGGGATGTCCTTGTGATGATGCCCACTCCTGAGGAATATGCCCCTTATATCCGGGCGGTTTTCAGCGGGATGGAGGAGGGGATGCCTCGCGATTTTCCATATTCGATTGTTGACCGGGAGCCCAGAATGGAAAGTCATTTGATTGATTATCTTTTTGATCTGCTCGATTTTTTTGAAGGTCGTGCAACCAACCGGGAGGTTTTGGATTTAATGGACTCCCTGCCGTCACGCTCCAAAAATGAGTGGGAAGATACGGATATGGAAATCTTCAGACAATGGATTGGGGATTGTCATGCATATTGGGGATTCAGTGCGGATCATCGCGAGCATTGTGGGTCGACTGCCACCCATGAGCATACTTGGCGGCATGCATTGGATCGAATGGCACTGGGCTTTTGTTTTCGAGGACATGATCGGAAACTTTGGGAGGGAACCTTGCCCTATGATGAGATTGAGGGCGAGAATACCATTCGTTTTGCCCAGTTTTCCCGCTTTTTGTTGAATTTGGCTGACTTGGAAAAGCAAGCCCGCGGTGATCAGTCTCTTCTTTTCTGGTCGTCTTGGCTTACCCGTTTGTCCAATGAATTTTTCCCCCAAAGTGACGCCACCCTGCTGGACCGGAGGAAGATTGATGAGGCGGTCGAGTCTCTTTCCTCGGAGTATCACAAGCTTGCGGGAGAGGGGAAAGTTCCCCTGCGGGTGATCCGTTATCATCTGAGTAATGTCTTGGAGATAGGTTCTCCACAGGGTCGGTTTTTAACTCAGGGGGTGACCTTCAGTGGCTTGCGCCCAATGCGTAGTATCAGTGCCCGGGTAATTTGCATTATGGGCTTGAATGCAGATGCGTTTCCTCGCCAAAACCGCACGCCCAGCTTTGATTTGTCGGGTGATCGAAGACCGGGGGATCGCTCTTCTCGTGAAGATGATAGATACTTATTTTTGGAAACTCTTTGGTGTGCCAAAGACTTTCTTTATCTCAGTTATGTGGGGCAATCCATTCGGCAGGCACAGGAAATTCCCCCAAGTGTAGTGATTAATGAATTGTTGGATGGGCTTGATGAAATTGCAGAGTGGAAAGATCAGCATGGCAATTCCATCCGGGCCGTGGATGCGGTGGTACAAAGACAAACCCTTCATCCTTATGGCAAAGATAATTATAAGGGTGAGCGATTACCCCGATCCTATTCTCTTCCAAATCTTAAAGCTGCCCGTGCATTGCTTGATCCGCAAAAGAAAGTCTTTCCTTTTGTAAGCTTGGAAAATTCGCATGACATTGAGGACAGTAAAAAAGATCTTTCGGTGCGTGAGCTGGTTGAATTCTTTTCCAATCCATCCAAGGCTTACCTTAAATATTCCCTGGGTATGAAATTATGGGATGAGGAGGCATCGCCCCCAGATTTTGAACCTCTGGAAATTGAAAGTCTGGAAAAGTACAAATTAATGAGCCGGATGGTCGAGGTATTGGGCGCGGGGGAAGATATTTCTCATCTTTATGAATTGGAGAAGGCGGAGGGTCGATTACCTCCCGGTAATCTTGGGAAGGTATGGTTTGGCGAGGCGGAGAGGGAAGTTTCTGCCTTTCTCGAGCAATGGCAGCATATGTTGGTTCCTCCAGTTGGGGATCCTTTAATCCACGAAGAGATGTATGAGCAACTACTGTTTCGTGGTGAAATTCCTCCATTACGAAATGGTAAACATGTTCTGTTTCGGTGTTCCAAGAAAATCAATGGGAAAGACCGGGTCCGCTTATGGATTGAACATTTGACCGGTTGTGCTGCTTCCGGACATGAACCTTTAGAATCTGTTTTTGTATGCGGGGATAAAAAGTATTTACATGCCCGACCCGTTCCAGGGGAGGAGGCAAGGAAGCTGATCCAAGAATTGTTGCATATCAGACAATCAGGGTTGCAAAAACCTATTCCCTTTTTCCCAAATTCATCTTTTGCTTATTTTGAAAAAATAAAGAGTGCCGGGTTATCTCGCGATTCCACGGATGAGCAGACTGACCTGGCAAAAAGGAATGCCTTGCAGGAAGCCCAGAAATTATGGGAGGGAATAAAATTTAAAGGCGGGGGAATCCCTGGGGATGGGAAAGACTTTTCCAACCAAACCTGTTTTGGGAAATCTCCCTTTGCCGAAGAACGGTTTTCTCAATTAGCGGATCAAATTTTTATAAAATTCGATCAATTTGTGGAGGAGAGGAGTTAAGGATGAAAGCCTTCGACTGTGCCAATGAATCGCTGGATCGTGGGGTCACCCTGTTGGAGGCGAGTGCGGGTACTGGAAAAACCTATGCCCTGGCCCGAATCTTTCTGCGTCTGGTAGTGGAGGAGGGGGTGGAAGTGGGCAAGCTGCTAACCGTTACCTTCACCAAGGCCGCAACCGAGGAACTCCGTGGAAGAATTCGAGAACTGCTGGTGGATGCACTGGCGAGTTTTCAGGGAGATACTCTTGCCGAAGAAGATCCAACTATAACCCGGTTGAAGAAGCTTGAATCGGTCTCTGTGGAAGAGTGTATCCGCCGTCTTCGTTTGGCGATTACCTGTTTTGATGAAGCGATTATCAGCACCATTCACGGCTTTTGTCAGCGTGTTTTGGCGGAAAATTCATTGGAGACGAATTGTCTTTTCGAAGCTGAATTGGATCAGTCTTCTCCTGCGTTGGTGGCAGAGGCCGTTCGTGATTATTGGAGAGTCCATTTCTCTCAGGCGGATCCCCTGATTTCGGCCGTTGCATCGATTGATAAAATCAAGCCCGCAAGTGTGGTTGAGTTTTACAATAAACTACCGAGCACACAGGAGTATGAAATCGGGTTTTCTCAAGGACTCAGGCTGGAGGAAACCCAAAAAAATCTTTTTGATTTATTGGATCGTCTCAAAAATTTATGGATCGAGGAAGGGCAAGACTACTTGGAGTTTGTGGCCACTAAAATCCGCAAATATACCGCTTCCAAAAAAGCTGCGATTCACCGGGTTCTTCTCGATAATGTTTTTCTGCATGAACGGAGTATCACACCGGAATTTGTGGAGATTTTCGAATTTGTACGGGCTTCCAAGTTAACATTGCTCAAGGATTATGAAAATGAACCAAAGCCAGAATTTTCCCAGGTTGCAGAAAAATTCTGGGATGCAATCGATGATTTTTCTCAGACTTTGCGGGCGGATGCGGTCAACTTTATTGATTCAAAAATTTCATCATGGAAACGCGAGCGGGGCATTCTTTCCTTTGATGATTTGCTCAGTGTGACCGCGGAGGCGGTCAGCCGCCAGGATCTGGTTGGAGAATCATTGAGGCAATCTTTGCGTTCATCTTTTCAGGTCGCGATGATTGACGAGTTTCAGGATACTGACCCTGTACAATTTACTATTTTTAGGGAGTTGTTTGCGAGCACGGGAGATCATTGGTTGTTTCTTATTGGGGATCCAAAGCAATCGATTTACCGGTTTCGTGGGGCAGACTTGGAGGCCTATTTTAAATTTGGGAATGAGACTGGCGGGCAAAAATATTCCCTGGATACGAATTACCGAACCGTGACTCCGTTGGTGGAGGCAACCAACTCTTTTTTTGAGAAGTCGGATGACCCTTTTTTACATCCGCATTTAAAATTTCAGACTGTTAACCCAAAGAAAGGTGGCTCTGCGGACCAAAACAAAATGTATCTTCAATCAGGCGAAGTTGTCGCCCCTTTTGAAGTAAGGGAACTTATTTACGAGGAAGGTTCCTCCATCAATGACACCGAGGCAAGGCGGCTCATTATCCATGATTTGGTGCAACAGGTAGGTCAGGTTTTGCAGGAGGGTAAGATAGGTACCGAGTCCGTGAAACCAGAAGATATTGCCATTCTGGTAAGATCGAACCCCCAGGCTCTTGAAGTTTGGGAAGCCTTTCGTGCAAACAACCTGCCCGCAGTGGTCTTTTCGGATGTCAGTCTGTTTTCCTCAGAGGAAGCCAAGGAGATCCTTTGGGTACTGGAGGGCTTGCTTGAATATCGAAATGAAAGATCGGTCCGTCGGGCCTTGGCTACCGGTTTATTGGGGATGAATTCCAATGATTTCATAAATTGGCAGAATGATCATTCATCATGGGAAGCCTGGTTGAGCTGTTTTCGCCAGCATCATGATATGTGGAGGAAGGATGGAATCTATGTCGCCTTGATTAGTTTGTTCCGCCGGGCTTATGCTGTGAGTCAGAATCTTCGACGCACGGATGGAGAAAGAAGGGTGACCAATTTCCTGCACCTGGCTGAAGTATTACATGAGGCATCTTCGCTGAATCCCCTTTCTCCCAGTTCCCTGATTGTGTGGTTGCGGGACCAGATTCAGGATGCGGGCAATCAAAAAGAAGAATATCAATTGCGCTTGGAGTCCGAAGCCACTGCTATTCAAATTCTTACGGTTCATAAATCCAAAGGGTTGGAATACCCGGTGGTTTTCTGTCCTTTTCTGAGTCTCAGTCCCGGACAGCGTGATGAAAGTTTTTTCTATCACGACCGGCAGGGAAGCTTGGTGGTCGAACTGAAAAATAGAGCAGGTGTCGAAGCGGCCGGACAGGGACTACTCGAAGAAGATCAGGAGGATGCGAGAGTACTCTATGTGGCACTTACCCGGGCTGCCTCCCGGTGCGTCCTCTATCATGCCCCCGTTTCGATCAAGGAGAATAAAGAAGCTGGAGCATTAAAAATTCCTGCCCTGACCCGAATCTTACGCAGCCAGGCATGGTGCGAAGAACCAGAATTATCAGAAGAGGAATGGAAGCAAAACCGGATTGCATCTGAAGTGCTTCCATGGATCGAGCAGAAGTCCTTAGGTGCATTGATAAGTTTCTCCACTTTTGATGCCAACGCATCGTATTCTCTGCCTTCCTGGCAGGAATCAGAAGCCTCCGAGACGGAACTGTCCGGAAATGTATGGCCGATCGAACGCAGGATTCCGAGTGGGGTATTGTTGAGGTCTTTTAGCGCCTTGGTGGAAGGAATTGATTTTGAGGGCAAGGATCTCGATGCGGTTCTGGATGGGGAGGAAGTAAGCACCCATGAGCAGAATTCCGAATCAGACGAAATCTTTGAATTCCCAGCAGGAGCAAGGGCAGGCAATTTTATGCACGAAGTTTTTGAGCAGATTGATTTTACCGATGCCAAACAATGGGAGGAAGTGACTTCCCGAGCTCTTGCGAAATTTGGATTTGATCCGAATAGATGGTTGTCTGTCATTTTGAAAATGATCCACAGGGTGATTGCCCAAAAACTAGGAAGTGGTTTTTCTTTGTCTGAAATATCGCAAGAGGACCGGGTGGAAGAAATGGAATTTCATTTCCCAATTCAGGCAGGGAGGTTTTCGCAACTGATTGAGTCCTTGCCTCAACAGTCCTTGCTGTCCCGTTATTTACAAGGAGTGGGGCAGGAACGAGTTTTGGAAATTGAATCGGAAGGTTATCTGAAGGGATTGATGGACTTGGTTTTTCGACATGATGGGAAATATTACTTACTCGATTGGAAATCAAACCGGTTGAGCGGGCACGAGGATGGCTTTTCGGCGCAGGAAATTGAAGCTGAAATGATGGACCATCATTATATCTTACAGTATCACCTTTACCTGGTCGGTCTGATCAGGTTTTTGAAAAGCCGTATTCATGATTTCGATTATTCCACTCATTTCGGCGGCGTTTACTATCTGTTTGTTCGGGGAATCGGGCATGATTCAGGGAAAGGAATTTTCTATGATCTACCGGATGAGAACCTGGTTGTGCAGCTCGATACTTTTTTTGCTAAAACCGAATGAACCCATTGCCAGAAAATATCTCTCCTCATGCGCAGGATTTAACCCGGGCCCTTTTTGACTTTTTTGCAAGAAAGGAAGAGAAGGAAAGGCATCCCGTTCTTCGTAATCTTTTGCATAAATTGGTGTCTATGCAGATCGAAAAAGGTCGTGGTTTTTTGACTTTGGAGGAGACTGGTGAGATAACGGAAAATCCCTTGGAACTCCACGCTGTTGGAACTGAAAGAGAGCATTGTCCGCTTGTCATGACCACGCAGGGAAGTTTGTACTTTCGAAAGTCTTACGAGTATGAGCTTGGCATTGCCGGTTTTTTTGCGGCCAAGACGGAGGAGGATAATTCCCTTGATTTGGATAAAGCGATTCACTTTTTTGAAGAGAATTTAAAGGATAATGTGGATGAATATCAGGCCCTAGCCATCGGGCAGGCAGTGATGAAATCCTGGTCGATCTTGTGTGGAGGGCCCGGAACCGGCAAAACCCGTACGCTGGTGGTACTACTTATTCTACTGCTTGAAATTGAGCCTGATTTTCACATTGCTATGGTCGCTCCCACCGGTAAGGCGGCCTATCGTTTACAACAATCGATCGAGGATGCGGTCAAAAGCTTATCTCTTTCCGAAGAATTGACTGCACGCTTATCCATTGTAGCTCAAACCAGCACCCTTCATCGGTTGCTGGGGTTTGTTCGAGGCTCGGTTGATTTTCTACGAAATGCAACAAACCCTCTTCCTCATGATCTTATTGTGGTGGATGAGGCATCGATGATCGATCTACCTTTAATGGCCAAATTATTGGACTCGCTCAAACCTACGGCCCGCCTACTTTTATCGGGAGATGCTGATCAATTATCTCCGGTTCAGGGTGGGGGAGTCTTTAATGCACTAGTCAAAGCAGCCGAAACCAATAAGTTTGATAGGAACGATCTAACCTTACTGAAGAGGTTTAGCTCTATAGCCGGGGAATCCTCAACGCAAAGTCCATTGACCGGGCATGTCGTTTCTTTGGAACAGTCTCATCGTCAGGATACGGATCAGGCAGGGGAGAATATTTCGGAATTATGTAAATTGATCAAAGAAGGGCAGGGTGAAGATGCTAAGTGCTTAGCGTTGGGAGGGAACCCAGGGATTGAAATGATTTCCTCCGTAAAGGATAAGAGAGTAGGGAAATTGATTGCGGATGGCTTGGCTGAGTTGGGGAATGCTGTTGATCCAGAACAGGCAATACAAGGGTTGAGGGAATTTCGTATTCTTTGTCCCCATAACTTGGGGAAATATGGAGTCGAGCAATGGAACCACAAGGCGAGATCTTCGATTCAGTCCCTTGGTAATCAATTTTCTCCCGTGGTCATTCAAAAGAATGATTACGGAGTCGACCTTTTCAATGGGGATGATGGGGTCGTTTCCGGTGATAAAGCTTTCTTTTCGAGTGCCAATGATTTGAGAGAAATCTCCAAGGCACGGTTGCCTAGTTATCAAGATGCTTTTGCTCTTTCCATTCATCGTAGTCAGGGCTCTGAATATGAGAGGGTGATGATCGTTTTACCTCCCCCTGAGGCTAAGCTATTAAACCGTGAACTTCTCTATGTCGCGGTAAGCCGGGCCAAAAAAGAAATTATTTTAGTGGGAGATCCAGAATCGATTGTTTCTGCAGTCCAACAAGAAGCAGAAGTTCAGTGTGGTGTGGTTGAACTTATGTAAAAATAATCGGCTCTGATTTTACGGTTGAAAAGATGACTTAATTTTTCAGGTATAGAGATTAACTCTTCAGACACTATGCGTTTTTTCCTTTTCCTCTCGTTTTCAATAGCTTGTTTTGCACAGGATCCGAATGCCTTACATCCATTCACGGATGTCAATGGGAGAACCCTT
>JBMYOA010000068.1:0-8655 GCA_049598825.1 Opitutales bacterium
GGAGGCATGAACGGCCCCGACCTTACCGGTTCAGGCGGACGCTACTCACCCCATGATCTCCTGGAACAAATCATGTATCCGAGTAAGGAAATTAATGAACAGTTTGTTCCCACTTTTGTAACCCTGAAGAACGGGGAGACATTGTCCGGGGTTGTGGTTAACCTTAATGGCGACCGCGTTACCCTGAACACCGACCTTTACAACCCCAATCAAAGAACCAGTGTGCAAAGAAAAGAAGTCAAAAGCATGGGCCCATCTACGGTTTCGCCGATGCCCCCCGGACTGCTTAATATGATGGAAAAAGAAGAAATCATGGATCTGTTGGCTTACATCCTCAGCGGAGGGGATACCAATCACCGATTTTTCTCGAACTGATTTTCATGGATTCAGGCTGCCACTTGTATTCTCTATGGATACTCCTGTGGCTGGGAATTCAAAGCCAAGTTAATACCTTTGCCAAAGAAGAAAGATTTCAAGTCACCTCAGTGGCGCCAGAAATAAGGGAGCACTTACAACTGGATGATTTCTATCAAAAAAGAGTAGCCATCGGAAACTTCTCCATTCTGGGTTCTTCCAAGGTATCTGATTATGCTTTAAAAGAAGCGGCTTACTTGATCGCTCAAATGACCTCCAATCATCCTGAGTACCTCAACAAACTTGCAGAAAACAAAGTAAGATTTTCCGTAATGGCGAGGGATGAATTCACCACGGATATTCCAGAACATGCCGACATGTCACCTGCCGTTTTCTGGGATAAGCGGGCTCGGGGTCTAGGAGCCACTCATGCCCGCCCATCGGTCAGCTGTGGGGAAGAAAACCTTCTTGGGCTCAAAAGTGATCCTTACAAAAAGGAAAACATCCTTATTCACGAATTTGCCCATGCCCTCCATGGCATGGCGATCAATGACTTGGATCCACAATTTCAAACGAAGTTAATTCATTGTTACGAACAAGCAATCGCGGAAGAAATCTGGAAGGGAACCTATGCCGCCACCAACCCATCGGAGTATTGGGCAGAAGCTGTTCAATCCTGGTTTGACTGTAACCGGGCAAACGACCGGGAACATGGAACAATCGATACCCGGGAAGAGTTAATCCAGGCCGATCCGAGGATTGCTGAACTAATAGAAGAAAAATTCGGAGACCAGGACTGGAGGTATGTGCATATATCCAAAAGATTTTCTCGCGAGCCACACCTTAAAGGTTTTCAACCTGGAAAAGAACCACCCTTTGTCTGGCCAAAAGATTTAGTTGAATGGCACCAGAAATTTGAAAAGGGAGAGGAGAGCCTGGCACCCGAAGAAGCCAAGCAAGCTATTGCGGTAGAGGATAACGACGGCCTTGTTTCCGCCTTCTCGCGTAAAAGATGTAATTTCTTCGTGCATAACTTATCCGGTAAACCTATTGAAATGCATTGGATCGATTTTGACGGGAAACTGAGGCAACCCCGTTCCTTAAGACATAAGGACCATACCTTCATTCAATCATTTACCGGGCATAGCTGGCGGATTAAAGTAAGGAATTCCAACTCCAGTGAAACCACTCGCTTTTATAAATTACCCGATACTAAACACGCAAAACTTGTTGTATTAAGTCCTTAGTGCAAACATTTTAGGGTATTCATTGAATTATGTCCGAATTGTTAACAATTTGTTTGACCGGTAAAATGATTTAGTCGAATCTTCACATGATGAAATCATTCCCGCAAAGGCAGGCATACCGAGAGAGCATTTCTAATGTGATTCGTAGGGACTTGATCAGCGGAAAATTCAAATGCGATGAGCCAATGCGTGAACAAAAGCTGGCCACCCGATTTGGAACCAGTCGTGGACCCGTAAGGGATGCCCTGATGCAACTCACGCAGGAGGGAGTTTTGGTATATCAACCCAACAAAGGAGTGCGGGTCAGCTCCCTTTTAACCGATGAAGAACGGGATGTGGTGGTAGCGATGCGATTGGAACTTGAAAAATATTGCATGAGTAAATTTGTGCCCACTGCATCGCAAGATGACTTGGATAATATTTCTTTTTTGCTTGAGCGGCTCAAGGATGCCTGTGAAGTGGCCTCTTTGCCCGAAGTCGCCGAAAACGACTTGGCCCTTCACCGTTACTGGGTCGCTCAAGCCTCTCCTCATTTGGAAAGTACATGGATCGGACTGAGTGTTCGTATGATTATGAAATATTCACGATTGGATAACTACGAACAATCGATTACAGAACACACTCGTATAGTAGAGGCTATATTGAATCGAGATGTTGAGAAAGCTGTCTATTTTCTGGGTGAAAATATTTTATGAGTTGTGAGACTTCTTCCTTGTTCACTTTGGCTCGCCACCAGCTTTTGTCTTTTAAATAGCGAACCTTCAAAAGCTTCCCCCTCAAAGGGAGAAGAGCTGTTTGCCTTAAAAATCGGCCCACTTCTTCAGGAAAAGTGTCTTTCCTGTCATTCTGAGAAACAAGGTAAAGTAAAAGGAGATCTTGATCTGTCCTCCATGGAAGGAATCCTCCTTGGCGGCGAAACCTCCAACAAGGTTATTGTACCTCACCAGCCTGAAGAAAGCCTGCTGATGACTGCTATTCAATGGCAAGACCCGGATTATGAAATGCCGCCCAAAGAAAATGACCGTCTCACTGCAGAACAAATTTTATGGTTCAGGGATTGGATTGAGCTCGGGGCACCTTGGCCAGAGGAAAAGGTTCAGGAAAAAATTAAACGGGCAGAGAGAACCCAGATTGAAACCGACGAGGGAATTATTGTTTCAACCTCAGGAGGCCTTTCGGATGACTGGACCTATCGACGATATAAACCAGAAGATCTTTGGGCCTTCCTTCCTATCAATAAACCTATCGTTCGCGGTGCAGAAAACCCTATCGATTTCTTCATGAGTGAGAAATGGAAACAGCAGAAGATAACACCTGCTCCAAAAGCTGACTTTCGGACGCTGGTCAAAAGAGCTTACCACGATCTTCATGGGCTTCCACCAACTCCCTATCAAATTTACCAATTCCGACTTGAATGGGAGAAAATGCCAAAAAGAGCATGGGAGAATCTTATCGACCAACTGTTGGCAAGTTCTCATTTCGGTGAGCGTTCAGGCCAGCACTGGCTCGATGTAACCCGCTATGCCGACACGGCCGGTTTTTCCAATGATTATGAACGTTCAAATATGTGGAGATATCGGGATTATGTGATTCGCTCCTTTAACGACGATAAACCATACGATCAATTTATTATCGAACAAATCGCCGGCGATGAAATTTGGGAAGGCCAGAAGAAGCAGGAAAAAGACCCCGAATTATTGGTGGCGACATCATTTTTACGCATGGGCCCATGGGACCCGGCAATGGTGCTAAAACCCCAGGCTCGTCAGTTGTATCTGGATGATGTGGTTAACTCGGTGGGGCAGACTTTCTTAAGCACAACCATGCGTTGCTTCAAGTGTCACGACCATAAATTCGACCCCTTACCAGCTAAAGACTACTATCGATTCTACTCTGTTTTTAGCCAAACACAGTTGGCTGAAAGACCTGCCCCTTTTATAGAAGAGGAAAACCTGAAAGGAATGAACGCCGGTAAAGAAGCTACAGAAAGAATGCTTTCGTTCGCAAAAAGTAAATACGGAGAACTTTACAACAAACAGGAAGAAGCGGCCAAAAAATGGTTTGCTAAACATGGCAAGGAATATCTGGACGAAAACAAAAGGCGCAGCCTTCCTGACGAAGAGAAACCTCCAAGGCATGTGGGATTAACCCCAACGGAAACTGGCAGACTTAAGGTTCGTAGGCAGGATGACTGGATCTGGACTCGCCGACTGGAAAGGTATCAACCACTTGCTCAAAGTGTTTATAATGGACCCGTCCCTAAAAGTTTAAATTCGAAGAAAATGCGAATGCCAGAGAAGATTCCGGACTCAAAACCTTCCGTGACCAGGATTCTTATGGGCGGAGCATTGGAAGCACCTGGAGACCCGGTTACCCCAGGAGTCCTCAGTGCCCTCGGCCTGCCATCCTCTCGTCAGGAGAAGGATGCGTTTGCTATAACGGATGCACCCGCGGGCCGCAGGCTGGAACTTGCCCGATGGATTGCCCATCCTAAAAATCAATTGACCGCCAGATCGATTGTTAACCGGGTCTGGCAAAGACATTTCGGTAAGCCTCTTGCCGGAAACCCAAATAACTTTGGTGCCAAGGGTAAAAAACCGACTCATCCAAAGCTACTAGACTGGTTGGCCGCAGATTTTGTGGAACATGGATGGAAATTTAAGCGCCTCCACAAATTGATCATGACTTCTCAAGCCTATCAAATGGGTACGCACCATCCCCAAATGGAAAGCCTGCGTAATACAGACCCTGAAAATCATTTACTTGCCTACCGGGAACCCCGCAGACTTGCCGCAGAAGAATTAAGGGACTCCATTCTCGTAAGCACAGGAGAGTTGAACCGAGAAGTTGGCGGCCTACCCGTCATGCCTGAAATTAATATGGAAGTCGCCCTGCAACCCCGCATGATTCAGTTTTCACTGGCCCCAGCTTACCAACCGTCCAAATGGCGGCAACAGAGGAACCGGCGGACCATTTATGCTTATCGAGTTCGAGGACAACCTGATCCATTCCTGGAACTTTTCAATCAACCCAACCCCAATGATTCCTGTGAGGACAGGGTATCTGAATCGGTTTCACCCCAGGCATTCACTCTTCTCAACAGCAGTCTCATTAATGACAGATCAATCGCTTTGGCATTACGAATAGAAAAAGAATTTCCTGACCTCCATTCACAAATCAAAAGAGCAGTTCAGCTGGTATATGGACGAGTACCCAGTGCAAAGGAATGGGACAGGCTCAAAAAATATGTCCAAAAGATGACCACTTATCATCACTCTTCAGAACCTTTGGCTATAGAATATCCCAGTTCGATCACTCGTTCTCTGGTCGAGGAAAACACCGGCGAGACTTTTGAATACCAGGAGATTCTCCCGGTATTTGAAGATTACCAGCAAGATCGAAAAGCAGATGAAGTATCGGCAAAGACCCGGGCCCTTTCTGATCTATGTCTTGTCCTTTTTAACTCCAACGAATTTATGTATGTCTACTAATCCAGCCATAAATCTTCCTATTCCACACCTGAACAGACGCGACTTTCTTTACGGAATGACTTCCTCGCTCGGGGCATTAGCCATGACCGACCTTCTGGCCAAGGACCCAGATTACGGGACTATTCGGCAAAAACCGATGCACCAACCGAAAGCAAAGAATGTCATTATGCTTTTCATGGAGGGCGGGCCCAGCCAGGTCGATACTTTTGACCCCAAGCCAAAGCTTAACAACCTCCATAAAACAGAATCCAAAAGAACCGGAACCCTCGAATCCGGGGATAAATTTTTCGTCGGCAGCCCCTACAGTTCACGAAAAGTTGGACAGTCAGGTTTGGATATGAGTGACCAGTGGGTACATCTTCCTGAAGTCGCCGATGAGCTTTGCAACTATCGTGGATGTTTTGCGGAGTCACTCAATCACCCGGAAGCGCTCTTTCATATGAACACCGGCAGTCGTTTGGGAGGCGACCCGGCTTTAGGTGCGTGGGTTAATTACGGCTTGGGAACTTTTAATCAGAATCTTCCGGGTTATGTGGTCATGACGGAACTAGCCCTACCCCAGGGTGGTTCACGAAACTGGTCCAATGGATTTCTTCCCGGACAATATCAGGGAACACGACTCCGTCCGACCGGTTCTCCTATTCTTGATTTACAGGGGCCTGCCCACAAAACCCGTTCGCATCAGCGACAGGCACTAGACGAATTATCTTTCCTAAATGAAATGCACGCGAAAAAGCATTCCTATCATCAGGAATTAGATTCAAGGATGCAAAGCTACGAATTAGCCTATCGTATGCAAATGGAAGTACCCGGGGTGATTGATCTCGAAGGAGAATCAGAAAAAACCAAGGAGGCATACGGATTGAATCAGAAAGATACTTCCACCTTTGGTAAGCAATGCCTCATGGCCAGAAGACTGGTGGAAAAAGGTGTTCGTTTTGTACAAATCTTTTCCGGCGGCTGGGATAGTCACGACTACCTGGAGCGGGCACATGCAGCCCGTATCAAAAGTGTCGATCAGCCGATGACGGCCTTAATCAAAGACCTTAAAAGCCGTGGCATGCTCAAAGACACCCTTGTTTTGTGGATGGGAGAGTTTGGAAGAACCCCGGATAATAACCGTAGGGGTGGAGTGTATGCAATTGGCAGAGGGCACAACAACAAAGCCATGACCATTATGATGGCAGGAGGTGGGGTCAAAGCCGGGACCATTGTGGGCGGAACTGATGAAATCGGAGCGGAAGCCGTGGAGGTTGCCCACCCGATCCGTGACTTTCATGTTACCCTCCTGCACCTTCTTGGTTTGGACGATAATAAACTGACTTACTTTCACGGAGGCAGATACAAGCAACTCAGTCAATTTGGGGGGCAGGTCATCCAAGAGCTCATTGCCTGAATCTTCCTTAATGATTAAAGTTCTGTTGGGGTTGCCTTTTCTTTTTTTAACCGCTTTTTGCATCTACGGATTTCTTGCTTCCTATGAACTGGCTAAACCACTGGAACGCTTACCCTGGCAATGCATCTACGGCCTAATCGGATTGGTTTCTATTCTTGCCTTTCTTTTCATCGTAAAACCTAAACGAAAACCATAATCTTTCTCACAAAACAAATGAAGAATCTTTATCTCCTCGGATTAATCCTACTCTCATTAATCAATACAACAAAAGGTAAAAAACCGAATATTCTTTTTATCATGTCGGATGATCACGCTGCCCATGCCATTTCTGCCTATGGGGGCAGGTTAGCCAAGGTGGCTCCCACTCCCAACTTGGATCGCTTGGCAAAAGAAGGTGCTCTTTTTGAAAATGCATTTTGTACCAACTCGATCTGCTCTCCTTCGCGGGCCTGCGTCCTTACAGGGCAATATAATCATACTAATGGTGCTGTTGATCTCAGCGGTAAAGTCTTACCAGGCAAACAGATGTTACCCATTCAAATGGCGAAAGCTGGCTATGAAACAGCAATGATTGGCAAGTGGCACCTGAAGGTTGAACCCAAAGATTTTGATTACTACTGCGTCCTTCCCGGGCAGGGAAAATATCACGGGCCTTCTTTTCGTATTCGAGGAGAAAAACCCTGGGGAAAGAACCTCATTGAATTTCCGGAAAAACATTCCACGGATGCAATCACTGACCTTACTCTTGAGTGGCTGAAAAACCGAAAGGATGAAAAACCCTTCTTTTTAATGCACCACTACAAGGCACCGCATGACTATTTTGAGAATGCAGAAAGATATGAAGATTATCTGGCTGATATAAATATCCCCGAACCGGCAACTCTATGGAAAAGAGATTCAAAATTTGGTTCTCTTGCAACCCGCGGGCGGAACGACGAACTCATTCCGCATATTGGTACCTCCATTGGCAGTCGCAACCCCCGGCGTTCGTATCTTCGTGACTTACCAGAAAGGTTTCCCAATGAATTCCCCAAAGACTATGATCCAGAGAAATTTAGCGATCAGGAAAACACCCGCTTTGCCTACAACGCCTACCTGAAAAAATTTCTCCGGTGCGTAAAGGGTATCGACGATAATCTCGGGCGACTCTTCGCTCATCTTGAAGCCACTGGCCAAATGGACAACACGCTCATCGTCTACACCGCCGATCAGGGTTTCATGCTGGGAGAGCATGATTATCAGGACAAGAGATGGATGTATGAGGAATCGATGCGTATGCCTCTGATGATCCGTTACCCAAAATCAATCAAAGCCGGGCAACGATTTGATACGATTATAGAAAATGTCGATTTTGCCCCCACCCTGCTAGACTTTGCCGAAGGCTCAATTCCTCAATCTGTTCAAGGTCGTTCATTCAAAAGCATACTAGAGACAGGAGAAGAGAAAAAAGCATGGAAGAAGGCGGCTTACTACCGGTACTGGATGCATATGGCTCACCATGACAACCCCGCACATATCGGAATGAGAACCAAGAGGTACAAACTGATCTACTTTTACGGATGCAACTATCAGGGCGAATATCAAACTCCGGCAGGTTGGGAGTTGTACGACATGATCCAAGATCCGAATGAAACGAAAAATATTTATGATGATCCACAACACGCGAAACTCGTTCAGTCCCTGAAACAATGGTTTGCGAAACTGCGCAAAAAAGTTGGAGATGATGGTTCCCACTATCCAGCTTGCGAAAAAATTGTTCAGGAATTTTGGGACTACAGCGAAACAGATAGAAAAAAAGCTGCTTTGATTTCGAGCGAATTTTTAAAAAGAAGAAAAGCAGAACTTGCAGAGGGTCTTCATAATCCTAAAACAGCAGGGAAACCTTGATATGAGTATTCAGATCTAACAATCTTGTTAGATCCTCTTTCGGTTGACGATGTACCGTCATTATCGAGATAGTTGGCTTTGTATGAAATTCATAAAGCACTTTATCCAGCCCTTAACGCTTGGCTTTTTCTTTTCAATGGCCGCCTACGGGAAAAAGCAACCGAACCTGATTGTTTATATGATCGATGATTTGGGATGGAATCAGATCAGTGCCAAACAAGCCACAATGGGCACTCACACCGGTTCTTTCATGACCCCCAATATTGAAAAGATTGCCAAC
>JBMYOA010000069.1:0-8616 GCA_049598825.1 Opitutales bacterium
ACGACGAAGATCGTGCTAAATGGATTTTGAATTATATCAGAGCAATGCAGCAGGAGCTTGCAGAACTTACAGACTCAGTCCCCTGGAAATGGTGGGCTAAATACCAAGAATTCGATAAACAAAATGCTCGTGTTGAAATTGTTGATCTCTTTCATTTTCTGATCTCATTGGCTCAGGTTATGGGAATGAGTGCAGATGATGTCTATGAAGCTTATCTTAAAAAAAATAAAGTTAACCACAATAGGCAAGACAGCGGTTACAGCAGTAAAGACGAAGATGACTCCCGACACATCTGAAGGGAGCAGATGTGTGATGGATTATAGGTTGCTGAGAAGTTCCGCACACCTCGATTTCTTGCGAGAAATCTTATTTTTGTGAACAATATTTGTTTTGTTAGCCTTCTCTAAAGCAGAGATGAACAATGAACCAGCCTTTGCCGCATCTTCTTTGTTCTTATCTTCAACTGCAGAAATAAAGTGCTTTTCCAAAGTTTTTAAACGACTTGTCACCGCACGATTACGGATGTAGCGGGCTTTGTTTTTTCTGATGTTTTTTAGGGCAGATTTAGAATTGGCCATGATTATTAAAATAAGTGTGTCTAGGTTTGGGTCAATTGTTATTTAGGTAAAAATTCCGAGAAGATGTAAGCCAGATTCTGTACTTCGAAAGAATCGAAGTGTCATTCATTTATCTATTCCAATTAATAGAATTCTCCAAAGAATGGAGATGCGGCGTACCCGAAACCATTAGGCGGACCACCTGGTTCCCTATTTCGCCTTGCATCGGATTGGGTTTACAATGCCCACTTGGTTGCCCTTGTGGCGGTGAGCTCTTACCCCACCATTTCACCCTTACTTGTATGAACAAGCGGTATATTTTCTGTTGCACTTGCCGTGAACTTGCTTTGACGCAAGCCCCCCTCGCTTTCGCAAGGAATCCTGTCCTGTGATGTCCGGACTTTCCTCTATTTAGTTTGAAAACCAAACAGCGAATGACCACTTCTCGGAAATTTTGAAAAAATTTATTCATCTATCTCTCAACATAAACAATTCTTCCGCATTGATCACACTGCGTAAGTTTTTGTTCAACCAAAGCAGTTGAAATTACATCATTCGATACCCGTAGATTACAACCTGAGCATTTCTGATCTTTGAGAGGAGCTAGATAAGGAGCTCTTGCCACAACCTTCTTAACCCGATCATAAGTTTTGAGCATTTCAGCTTCTACCTGAGTGCGGGCGGTTTCGATCTCTTTGTGCAAATCTTGTAATTCAGTTTTAACTTGGGCTATCCTATCTTCAAAGCCCTGCTTTTGGCGTTCAAGATCTTTTACCTTAGAAACTATTTTATCCTGAGCGATTTCTGCGGTGGCTTTGGCATCATCGATATTTACTAAAACTTCGATTTGCTCATCTTCTTTTTGGGATTGAAGAAGGGTCAGTGAAGAAATTTCGTTTTCCAGGGCTTGATACTCTTCATTTTTTTTAACGCCCAATTGGCGGACTTTGCTTTTCGAAATTTTTTCACCAATTTCTATAATTTCTTTTTCCAAGGAATTATTTTGGCTTTCTAATTGTTTCCACTCTGAAACAGCTAGATCAATGGATTCATTTTCAGTTGAGATCTTTTTTTCCATTCTTTTTATGTCATCTGGCAGAAGCTTCAATTCTTCTTCAAGTTTACCGTATCTTCGGTCTCTTCCGTGAAGAAGGAGTAGTTCTTGAAATTCAGGGTTGTTGGATAACATAAGTTCAGGGTTGGATGATTAGTAAATGTATGAATCCTTCAATCATCACAAGAACATAGAGAAATTTTCTTTGCATTGAGCTTTAAGAAAAAATCGGCATAAAATTATCCCAGTGAATAATTCGGAAGAAACAATTGAGGATGCAATTCTTGCTTTTACCATGGGAGAGACAAGGGAAGCGTTGGATATTTTAGATAAACTTATCAAAGAGGATCCTGATTCTATTGATGTTTGGCGTGCATTGGCTGAGGTGCGGCTTTCCAATGGGCAACTCGATGAAGCTGAAGAAGCCTGTAATAAAGCACTTGAACTTAATCCTGATGATCTAACTTCAGTTGTAAGCCTAGCCCGAATATTGGTGAACAAAGGTGATAAAGAAGGGGCGGAAGCTGCCTCTGCTAAAGCCAGAGTCTTAGGCTGGAAGGAAGAACTTGCAGATGAAAACGACTAAGGGTAACCTGAAAACTTTAAAAAATTATGCCCAGTAAAAAACACAGTTTAGACTTTGAAAAACCATTGCTTGATCTTGAAAAGCAACTGGATGAACTTCTTCAATCATCCAAAGACTCTGATTTAGATTTCTCTCAGGAGATTAAAGCTATCGAGAAGAAAATAGATATCACTAAACGTGAGGTCTATTCTGACCTTACCTCCTGGCAAAAAGTCCAGTTGTCGAGACATCCTAACCGCCCCTTTTCACTGGATTATATCGAAAGAATTTTTACAGATTTTCAGTCATTGCATGGTGATCGTCTTTACAAAGAAGACGCGGCAATTGTAGGAGGTCCTGCCGATTTAAACGGACAAAGCGTCATGGTTTTAGGCCAACAAAAGGGAAGAAATACAGACGAGAACTTAAAAAGGAATTTTGGCTGTCCCAACCCAGAAGGGTATCGAAAAGCCCTACGTTTAATGAGAATGGCCAATCGTTTTAATATGCCTGTTATTTCATTTGTTGATACCCCTGGTGCTTTTCCAGGAATTGAAGCAGAAGAGAGGCATGTGGCGGAGGCGATTGCTGTCAACTTAAGGGAAATGGCAACATTTAATATTCCAATTGTTGTCGTTGTGATTGGGGAAGGTGGATCGGGTGGAGCACTTGGTGTGGCAGTTGCTGACCATGTCATGATTTTGGAAAATGCCTACTATTCTGTCATTTCTCCTGAGGGCTGTGCTGCCATACTTTGGAAGGATCGTTCGTTTGCTTCGCAGGCTGCCGACGCTTTAAAAATTGAAGGCAAGCAGTTACTTGAACTCGGAGTAGTGGATCAAATTATTCAAGAACCCGTGGGTGGGGCACATCGTGACTGGGAAACTACCTCAACTACGATCAAGGATTCGCTTGAAAGTGTCTTGGTTAAATTGAGAAAAACTGATGATCTTATCTCTAAGAGATATGAAAAATTCAGGGTGATGGGGCAGTTCCTATCAAAATAATCAGTTCGACTAAAATCCCTGCGTTTCGCCACTATTATCGATCACTCCGATGATGTCGTTGCGTAAACGATTATTCAACAGCTGTGCTGCTTCAATTTGACGAAGTAATTGATTATTGGTTTGGTTTAAGTTTGAAATTTGACGGCTAAAATCGAACTCCCTTTGTTGCACTGTTCTAATTTCGTTCCTGAGTCTCTGGTTTTCAGTCTCAGCACTTTGAAGTTGCCCTTGAAGTACTTGCTCGCGGGAAGCTAGCTCAACTAGTCTGGATTGAAGGTTTTCAGACTCTCTAGCGAGCACTTCATATTCTTGTGTTCCTTTTTGCTCGAGCATGAGTAAGTCATTTTCAAACTTTCGGTTTCTATTCTCTAAAGCAACCAAGTTTTCATTAAGCACTCTTTCGCTTGCGACCGATTGGTTTAGTTGAATTTCAAGTTTTCTGGATTTGTCTTTATAAAATTCTGATTCTTCTCGAAGAGCACTAGCTTCGGCGAGTAGTTTTTGGTTTTCAGAATCAATCTCCCTAACCTTTAAGACCATTCCCTGCTCATTAGTTCCCATGTTTTGAAGCTCAAGTCTCATTAAATCGATTCCATCTTGTAGAGATTTATTTTCAGATTCCAATGAATTCGATTTAGCCAAGAGCATTTCATTTGCATCTCTTAATCCAAGTAATTGTTCCGTTATTCTGGATTCTTCAATACCGAGGGAAGTTAACTCTGATCGAAGAGCTGAAAGTTCCCCTTTGAGTGCAGACTCAGCAGACTTTAAATTCTGGTTTTCAGCATTCAGTCTCGATAATTCAGATTTAAGACTTTGCTCGGATAGGTTTTGGGATTCGAGTTGTTCCTCTTTCCTGGCTACCGTAAATTTAAGCTCATTGTTTAAATCCCTTAGGCTTTGGATTTCTGCTGAAACACTGTCATTTTCGATTTCGGTTTCTCGCATGCGATTAACAGCATTTTGCTTCTCTGAATTTAGCAGGTTGATCCTATCGTTAAGTAGGTTTTCTTGACCAGAGAGTCTCGCAACCTCTGCCCTTGTATTGGTCAGGTCTTCTCTAAGTTTAGACGCGTCCAGTGTAACCGACGAAAGTTCATTGTCTTTGCCTTTGAGGATTGCTTCTAAATCAGAGATTTTCTCTTGTGCGGTTGATTTATCTACACTTGCGTTTGCAAGTTTTTGTTTGGTTGAGGATAGCTCATCTTCCAAACGGTCTTTGTCGATAATTAATTTTTTATTTTCAGCTTCCAGAGTCTTGTTGTCTACTAACAAATTGTCTGCTCTTCTTTGAATGGTACTTTTTCCGAGTTCTAAGTTTCTGATTTTAGAATAATTATTCTTATCGTCATTTTCTCGGGATTTTTTCTCATTTAACAGTTTTCTGTTTTCAGCACTAAGTTCTTTATTTTGCTGAACGAGAGCCTGCTCATCTGCTTTCATTTCCTGTAGTTGTCTGCGCAACCTGGCATTTGTGTCATCGAGGTACTTATTGCTACTGCTAGATCTCATCTGATCTTGCTGCAATTTCGTGAGTTGATTTTCTAATGCAGCAGCTCTGGCCATCGCTTCATTGAGCTTTTCTTGGGCTCGTGGGTCTGCAGGGTCTGATGGGCTTGGCTGTTGTTGTTGGTTTTTGATCAAGTCCCTTGTCTTTTCAATCAAGGCATTATGCTTGGCAACTAATTGATTGTATTGGTCGACCAAATATTCCGGATCTCGAAGTTGTGCATCGGTTTGAGCAAAGGCGGGAATAAGAAATAGAAAAGATGATATGAAGGCGGAGAATGTTTTTATCATTGATATTAATTTTTCATTCTTACCGCTTTTAAACAAGAAGAAATTTCAAGATATGTTTTCTTTTAGGAGTTTTTAGCACAAGCTCTCCTAATTCTGTCGTTAATTGCGTATGCAAGATCATCTTTCAATTCATTTAAACAAAGATGAAATTGTTTAAAATTTAATTTGTCAGCATCATGGAGTTTACCAAACAAGGATCTAGCGATTTCATGGAGGTTTCCGTTCTGGGAAAGAGCAATCGTTTTGCAGGGAAGCCGGTCAAACTTCGCAATATCATGTGATGAATGAACTATAATTAGATCGTTGGGAGTAATGTTTTTAAATTCCAAACAATTTTTTACTGATTCATGCAAGATGGCAGGAGTTTTGGGAGCATAGTGAACTTTCGATGTGCCAGGAGATTTCTTTAGTTTTGAATGCTTTTCATGTAATTCCATAGAAATTGATATTGGTACACCAAGGCATTTTTCTATGGAAGCAGCAGATATATGACCCAGTCTTAAAATTGATAGTTTTTTTGAGCTTAAGTCCAGAATGGTTGACTCTATTCCAAGTTCAGTTGGTCCGTCATCCAAAATTGGTGGGCATGAATGACCAAACATTTCCAAGACTTGAGAGGCAGATGTTGGGCTTGTTCGGTTAGATGGGTTGGCACTTGGAGCCGCAAGCGGGAAGCTTAACGAGGTTAACATTTTACGAAAAACTGCATTAGATGGCGAACGGATGCCGACAGTCGAAAGACCAGCAGTCGCAATTTCAGGTACAATGTCTCTCTTCTTGAGTATTAAGGTAAGCGGGCCGGGCCAAAAATGTTGGGCTAGTTTTTCAGCATTCTCATCAATGAAGGCATACTTATAAGCATCTTTGATATTAGATACATGCAGTATGACAGGGTTTGTCGGCGGTCTACCTTTGAGGCTAAAAATTTTTTTTACAGCAACTGGGTCAATTCCATTCGCTGCAAGGCCATAAACAGTCTCCGCAGGGAGGACAGCAAGATTCCCATCTTCTAGTTGCTCTTTACAATGAGCAAACGAAGAAATCAATTTTGAATCCTAGTGAAGAAGTTGTAAGTGCCTGGCCTTCTTGATGAGCTTGGATACTTTCCGCTGCTGCATCGGAGTGAGCCCAGTGTATTTTCTTAGAAGAATCTTCCCGGTGTCCGTCGTGTATTTAGCAAGGGCTTGCTTGTCGAACACATCATAGTCTTCGGGGTTTTTGCTTATAGAAGGAGTATTGTCTTCAGTTGACATGCATTCAAGAATGGCAATTAGAAACAATTTTGCAATATCATTTTGAATATGAGCATTCAATATATTGTAGATATATATATTGACGAATAACTGAAGAAAATGCATTTTAGAAAGAATGAAAGTTGTTTCTTCAATCAAAACTCTCAAAAACCGTCATCCTGATTGTAAAGTAGTCCGCAGACGAGGTCGTCTTTATGTAATCAACAAAACCAATCCACGCTTCAAAGCGAGACAAGGATAATTTTTGTGAAAAAGAATATTCACCCTTCTCTCAATCCTGTATGTTTCGTTGATGTCTCCACAGGAAAAAAGTTTATTTCAAAATCTACTGCTTCTTCTAAGAAATCTGAGAATATAGATGGAGTGGATCATCATGTGCTCGTTAGAGATGTTACAATGGACTCACACCCAGCCTACACAGGTGAGAAACGCTTTGTTGATACAGCTGGTCGAGTAGAAAAATTTCAAAGTAAGTTTTCGAGAAAACGTTAGTTTTTATTTTACTTTTTCGCATTTCTAACAGCTAGTTAGGAGTGCTCTATTACTTTAACATAACCTGCATTGCCTGTGTAGGAGTGTTTATCTGCTTTGCTCCTTTATTTGCCTACGAGGATGTAAGCTACATCAAGGCCGGCTCTTTCCAAATGGGTTCGGACGATGGGCAAGTCGACGAGGCACCCATGCATCTAGAATGGATTTCTGCCTTTTACATCGACCGATTTGAAATTTCAATTCGGGAATGGAACTTGGTTACATCACTTGCTTCCCAAAACGGTTATTCTTTTAGTGAAGCTCAGCAATTTCCCAAAAGAGGACCCGGTTGGTATACAGATGCTGATCGATTGGATTTTCCCATGAACATGATTTCCTGGTTCGATGCGGTAAAGTGGTGCAATGCTCGTTCCGAATTCATGGGAAGACTGCCCCTGTACTATGATCCTTTGACCAATGAAATTATAAAAGATCAACAACTGACTTCATCAAGTTTGATCAATGTTTATTGGAATCGTAGTGGTTACAGATTACCAACCGAAGCAGAGTGGGAAAAAGCAGCCCGCGGGGTTGCCGCTGGTTACAAATTTCCATGGGGTAATTCCATTGATGGCAGCATGGCAAATTACAAACTCTCTGGAGATCCCTTTGATAATGGATCATCTCCAAGGGGGTATTTTAATGGTAAACAGCAAATTATAAAAAAGGATTTTAGTTTTGGTGGTGAAAATCGCACACCTCCAGATCGTAAAAATTTTTACAATCTTTATGATGTAGTTGGCAATGTCAGTGAGTGGTGTTGGAATTGGTATGATGAAGGCTGGTACAAAAATTCTAAAAATACAGGTCGAGATGACCGTGGACCCGATTTAGAAGACCTTTCAACTTCTCAGCCTGCTCGTGTTCACAGGGGAGGGGGCTTTTCCGCAGATAATTCAGGTGAATCAGGAGAGCCTTTACGGATCGCATTCAGGCATGTTGGGTATCCTGACGAGTTTTCAACTGATAGAGGCATTCGTACTGTCCGAGGAGATTTTCATGACCCGCTTTGGGCAGATGCTGAAGCAACCAATTATGGAAACTGGCTTTTTTTGTCATGGCTGGGTTATTTCTACCAGATAGAAAGTGATTGGACATTTCTGCCGATCAAAGGATGGGTTTATCCTGTTGGTCATGGATCTTACGACAATTGGCTTTATTTTTATGAACTCGATTCGTGGCTGTGGACTAGTAAATATGTATATCCATGGCATTATGATAACGGCAGTAAAACTTGGTTGGAGTTTAAGTTTGATGCTGAGGATGGTGCCCGTTTCGTATCAGAAGATATGAGTGTAGAGCTTATCTTAGAGCACTAAAAATAGATCTCTATCTGTGTTTGAAAAATAATTTTGAAAAAAACTTGACGAAAGTGATTCAAAAGTGTTTTTTGGAAAGCTTTCCCTAATTTCTGGGTTGTTCTTTGAAAGTTATTTTGTGTGATCTATATAGATGGGTCACCGGTCATATTTTTTTGAATTATAAATCGAGTCGTTTGACTCGAGCCTGTGCGTTAATTCGCACAACTCTCTTTTGGAGAGTTTGATCCTGGCTCAGAGTGAACGCTGGCGGCATGGTTAAGACATGCAAGTCGAACGAGAAGCATGACTTCGGTTTTGTGGAAAGTGGCGAACGGGTGCGTAACACGTGAGCAACCTGCCCTTGAGTATGGAATAGCCCGCCGAAAGGCGGATTAATGCCGTATGTGGCCTTTCATCGCATGGTGAGATGGCTAAAGCTTGTAATGGCGCTCAAGGATGGGCTCGCGGCCTATCAGCTTGTTGGTGAGGTAACGGCTCACCAAGGCTAAGACGGGTAGCTGGTCTGAGAGGATGATCAGCCACACCGG
>JBMYOA010000070.1:0-8397 GCA_049598825.1 Opitutales bacterium
AAGTGGGACGCAGCTTACGGTCCCAAGAATGAAGCTTTCGAAAAAGCCAATCTCGAAGGTGATGATTTATTCAAATGGAAATACCAGAGGTATGTGAAGGATTATCTTCGTTGCATTGACTCCGTGGATGAGAACATAGGACGCCTGCTCGATTACTTGGACGAAACCGGTTTGGCAGAGAATACCGTGGTGATTTACTCATCTGACCAGGGATGGTATCTTGGAGAGCATGGATGGTATGATAAACGATGGATGTACGAAGAATCATTCCGTACTCCTCTTATTGTTCGTTGGCCCGGAGTAACCAAAGCGGGGAGTAAAAATGCTGATCTTGTCCAGAATCTGGATTACGCACAGACATTCCTCGATATTTGCGGAGTAAAGTCACCCAAGGATATGCAGGGAGCCTCGATTGTGCCACTTCTCAAAGGTAAAAAACCAAAGGATTGGAGAAAGTCTTTATATTATCAGTATTATGAGTACCCTGGTGCCCATAGCGTTCGGAGACATTATGGGGTAAGAACCGATCGTTATAAATTAATTCATTTTTACATGCTCGATGGATGGGAGCTCTACGACCTTAAGAAAGATCCAAATGAACTGAATTCACTCTACGGAAAAAAAGGATATGAAAAGATTACTTCCGAACTCAAAGAAGAGTTAACCCGACTTCGAAAACTCTATCAAGTTCCTGAAGACACCCGCCCTCTGGTTCGTGCCCCACGCGAACCAAGAAAAAAGAAAAAGGGGTAAAAAAGCTTCTTCTACTTTAGACGATCGATTGCCAAGGCCAGGGAGAAATCTTTCTCGGTTACTTTTCCACCGGCATCATGGGTGTTTAATGATAGACTGACCCGGTTGTAACAGTTTGATATTTCTGGGTGGTGATCCATGCCTTCCGCCTCGTAAGACATTCTTACTAGAAAAGTCATAGCATCCCGAAAGTTTGAAAATTCAAATTTTTTCTTCAGGCAGTTATTTTCCCAAGTCCAACCATTCAATTCCTTCATTTTTTCGGATATTTTTTCTTCGGAAAGTGGAATCATCATACTTCTCTCAATTAGTAGTTGCTTTCCTCGTTGTCAATTCGCCCGTAACCCGTTGAGATAAAAGGAGTGGTTGAAGAACATTTTACAGAAGAAGAAAAAAGCAAGCTCCCCAAGCATGTCGCCATCATCATGGACGGAAACGGACGATGGGCAAAATCGAGGAAAAGACCTCGTTTATTTGGCCACCGCAATGGGGTAGAGAATGTCCGCAGTGTCGTCAATACAGCCCGCGAAATTGGTGTACCCTATGTCACACTCTATGCTTTTAGTGCCGAAAACCAGAACCGCCCCGAGGAAGAAAAATCCGGTCTCATGAGGCTGCTGGAAGAATTCCTCAAGAGAGAACTGAATGCCATGCTACGCGACGGGATTCGCCTTCGGGCTATCGGAGACCTCGATGGTTTGCCGGAATTTGCCAATAGAATTGTCAGAGAAACAATAGAGAAAACCAAACATAATTCTGATTGGAACCTGACCCTTGCTCTCAACTATGGCAGTCGGCAGGAAGTACTCGACGCCATCCATGCTTACTCTCAATCTGACCAAAATATCGGACAAAAGCCTGAATGGGATGACTTCTCCCAACATCTTCAAACCCGGGAACTGCCTGACCCGGATCTGATCATCCGTACATCCGGCGAATTTAGGCTTAGTAATTTCCTCCTTTTACAAGCCGCGTACTCGGAAATTTATGTTTCTCCCCTCCACTGGCCTGACTTTGACCGAACCGCATTTATTGGAGCCCTCAGAGATTACATTTCCAGAGAGCGGCGTTTCGGAAAAACCAGCGAACAACTTTTCAGCCTTCAATCAAGCTAACAAGCTTCTCTTGCCCAAGCTATTATGATCATTCGTACCATATCCTCACTCTTCCTCTGGAGCTCCATCGCGGGCATTGTTTACGCAATGGACGAAATTGGTGCGATGTGGATTCTCAACCTGTGTGCAACCCTCACCCTTTTTGAAATTTACACCATTCTCGGCCGACTAGGCTTTGCGGCCAATCGTCTTTCCGGTCTGCTCACTGGTGGATGTATGATCCCTATATCCTATTACTTTCCTGAGTATGGAATTGATGTTCTCGCTGTGGGAGCTCTTTTTACTTCTTCAGCCTGTGTTCTTTTCCCCCAGGATCAACGGGGTATGTATATTAAAAGGTTAATGCCCACTTTCTTCGGGCTTCTCTATGTTCCTTTCCTGCTTCATTATTTCGTAAGAATTTTGGAAACCGATCCTGAAAGCACCAAGGCCGTAAGTATGAGTTTCGGTCTATTCTTCTGCCTATGGATTGTAATCGTAGCGAAATTCAGTGACATGGGAGCCCTGCTTGTCGGAAAAGCAATAGGCCGCACGAAAATGGCTCCATCCATCAGCCCCGGAAAAACAATTGAAGGCTTGCTCGGAGGCTTTCTTGCCTCTGCCGGCATTGGAGCTCTCATCCCATGGTTAATTTCGGAGTATGCTGGTAACCTCACCGATCTATCCGTCTGCTCATTCACTCCAATGGAAGGAGGTTTGTGGGGATTACTAATAGCATTGGCCGCGGTGATTGGTGATTTAATTGCTTCCGTGCTTAAAAGACTGGCCGGTGTGAAAGACTCTGGTGGTGCGATTCCCGGAATCGGAGGTCTGCTAGATCTTACAGATAGTCTTATTTTAGCCGCCCCTACCGGATACTTTATTTTGCAGATCATTAAACCGTGACCGAACCGAAAAAGATCGTTCTTCTGGGAGCGACCGGATCCATCGGTGAAAACACGCTTCAGGTAGTTCGTAAGCATCCCGACCGACTTCAATTAGTTGGGATTTCAGCTCATTCTAACGCAGAAAAACTTGCTCAAATCGCAACTGAGTTCAATGTGCCGCATGCCTACCTACCGGAAGCTGCCGGCAGAGCAGAAAACTTTCCATCTGCAACCAAATTAGATCGTTCTGCTGATGGACTTTTAAGTTTAGCATCGCTTGACAATGCCGACCTTGTGGTGATTGCCGTGGTGGGGGCCAGTGGATTGAGTCCCACTCTGGCTGCCCTTCAGGCAGGTAAGAATATCGTCTTGGCCAACAAAGAGTCTTTGGTGCTCGGAGGAGATTTGGTCATGCAAACCGCCAAAGAAAACCAGGCAAAGGTGTTACCTGCGGACAGTGAGCACAATGCCATTTTTCAATGTATTCAGGGTGAAAACCAGCGCGATATTGATTCAATCATTCTTACTGCCTCAGGAGGTCCATTTCGGGAATTACCGATTGAAGAACTCCAACATGTAACGATTGAGCAAGCCCTTGATCACCCCAATTGGTCGATGGGAAACAAGGTAACCATTGATTCAGCGACCATGGCCAACAAAGGGCTCGAACTTATTGAAGCCCGCTGGCTCTTCGATCTGCCTCCAAGTAAATTGGAAGTCGTGATCCATCCGACCAGCATTGTTCACTCCATGGTTCGATTTATAGACGGCTGTTGCTTAGCACAGCTTTCTCCCCCCTCCATGACTTTTGCCCTGCAACACGCCCTTCTTTATCCTCAACGAGCAGAAGGTGTACATACATCCCTCGATTTCTCTAAACCTCTTGATTTACAATTTACACCGCCCGCCCTTGACCGTTTTCCGTGCCTCCGCCTTGCGAAGGAAAGTCTCGAGCAGGGTGGTTCCGCTCCCCTTGTCTTCAACGCTGCAAATGAAATCGCAGTCGAAGCGTTTCTCCTGAATCGTATTGGCTTTCCGCAAATCTCTGACATTATTAACGAAACATTGTCTAGATATGTTCACCCATACAAAAATGACCTTCAAACCTTACTCTTTCTTGACTCCGAAGCCCGTCGTATCTCGACGGAAGTAATCGGTACACTCTCATGAGCATTCTTTACGATTTCGCTTTCATTTTTGTAGCCCTTTTTGCCTTAGGCTTCACGATTTTCATACACGAGTTGGGTCATTTTCTTGCGGCCCGCCAAAGAGGTTTGGTCATTCTACGCTTTTCCATTGGTTTTGGTCCCAAGCTCTTCGGTTGGACCCGAAATGGAGTGGAATACCGTCTTTCCGCCATTCCATTTGGGGGATATGTCGCCCTGCCCCAGTTGGCTGACATGGGACGCCTGGAAGGTCGGAGAGAACTTGATGAAAATTCCAACCATGAAGAGGATGGGAAAAATTTCAAATGGGATGATGTCGATTCCGACGACGATGAGGATGAGGATGAAGATGAAAAAGAAGCAAAGCCCAAGCCTCTCCCCAAGATTTCCTACACCGATAAGATGCTGGTTTCAGTCATGGGGGCTGTATTCAATATGCTTCTGGCTTTTGCCCTCTCATGCGTTCTCTACTTTTTTGGATATGATGTATCCGATGCCCAGTTAACCACCAAGGTAGGATATGTAGCAGATACTGTGGAACGTTGGAATCCTTTGGTCAGCGAAGGAGAAGAAGTCACGGGTCCGGCCAAAAAAGCAGGCTTATTAGCTGGCGACGAAATTATTCGGGTCGATGGTTCTCCAGTGGAAAACTTCATGGATATTCAAAACCGTATCGTTACTGGTAAGGAACAAACTGCCCAGGGAAGCAGGCTGGTTTACCTGACGATCATCCGAAACGGCCAAGAGAAGGAACTTGAAATCTATCCCGAAGTTTTCGGCCCAGAAGAAATGAGAATTATTGGAATTGGGCCCAAAGAAACCTTTTTCATTGGAGAGTTATCCCCAGACATGCCCGCAGAGAAGATGGGCTTGGAAGCAGGCGATCAGCCTGTCGCCATTGATGGAAATACCATTCATTCGTTCTATCAGGTAGTGGATTACCTCAGCCAAACGGAAAATAATCAATCCATCGCCTTCACCGTTCGTAAAGGGGGCGAGAAAGGACCGGAAAAAACCTACGACCTGATTCCCGTTGAAAAAGAGATTGCAGATGGAACCAGTGTGATCAGCCGAAAACTAATTGGATTTACGCCCAAATTTAAGACCATCACAACCTACCCAAATCCGCTCACCCTGATTATACGGCGTGTAAAGGACATGTATCTTACCCTCACCGGTCTGGTTAGCCCACAATCGGATGTCAAACTTCGAAATATGAGTGGTCCTGTGGGTATCGTAAATCACCTCAGTGTATTTGCCAAAATTGGATTTAAAAAGCTTCTTTGGTTTGTGGTCTTTATTAATGTAAACCTCGCCATTCTCAACCTTCTGCCTATCCCTGTTTTGGACGGAGGACACATGATGTTTGCCACCATTGAAAAAGTCAGGGGCAAACCTCTCCCCATCGCATTTCTCGAGCGTGCTCAAATGCTCTTCGTGGTACTTCTTTTTTCGTTTATGCTGTATGTCACCTTTTTTGATGTGCAGCGAATCTTTCCCTAGACAGGGCTGGGTATGGCGTCCACCTATTGCGCCTCGCGCTTTCAATCCATTCGCAGGGAATCCCGGGAGGTTGCTGTTGGCTCGGTCATAGTTGGAGGAGCCCGACCTGTGCGGGTTCAATCGATGACCACAACCGATACCCTCGATGTGGAAGCCACCGCCCGCCAAACTATAGAACTCGCTGAAGCCGGTTGCGAAATCGTCCGCATCACCGCTCCCAATGTCCGGGCAGCCGAAGCCCTTGCCCAGATTTCCAAAATCGTAAGAAAGGCAAAAGTGGATGTCCCCCTGGTTGCAGATATCCATTTCATGCCCAATGCGGCAATGGAAGCCGCCAAGCATGTCGAAAAAGTCAGAGTCAATCCCGGCAACTATGCAGACCGGAAAAAGTTTCAGGTACGCGAGTACAGCGACTCCCAGTACGAAGAGGAACTGGATCGATTACACGAGGAATTTTCTCCCCTGGTCTTGCGATGCAAAGAACTCGGCCGTTCCATGCGCATTGGTACCAACCATGGCTCTCTTTCCGACCGGATTATGAACCGTTTTGGCGACACGCCTCGCGGCATGGCCGAATCAGCCCTGGAATTTATCCGGATTGCCGAATCCCATGGGTACCATGACATCATTCTTTCGATGAAATCGAGTAACCCCAAGGTCATGATTGAAGCATATCGCCTGGTGGTCTCCCTCATGAATGAGGAAAATATGAACTACCCTCTGCATCTGGGCGTGACCGAGGCAGGTGATGGGGAGGATGCTCGAATCAAGAGTGCAATTGGGATTGGATCTCTCTTGCTCGATGGATTGGGCGACACCATTCGGGTTTCCCTGACGGAAGATCCGGTTGCCGAAATCCCCGTAGCTCAGGATCTGGCAAAGCGGGCAGAGAAGTGGTGGTCTTCCCGGACTGATTCTCCCATCCCAAATCTAGATGAAACGATTGATCCTTACATTTTCTCCCGACGAACCTGCCCTGAACTAAAATTGGGCCAGCCCCATCTTTCCATCGGAGATAAAAATCCTCCATCCGTTTTAGTCTCCACTCATTTTCCAACCAGAGATACGGCGGCGATTATTAAGGAAATCGCCCAGGTGCAGACTCAATCAAAGGATGCACCTGTCGAAGGACTGATTATCCGTATCCGAACATCTTCTGAATTTCCGGAACTTCAAACCCTGGCAGAATCTTTAGTGGGTGCCATCTCCATTATTATTGTGGAGGACGAACGCGAATTGGATGATGAGCTACCTCCCGCCCAACCTGGATGCGTTCCCATTGCATGGCACCCGACTGCCGGGTTTGATGATGAAGCTGCCTTGGCCCGATTTCTTGCTTTCTGCGACCAGGCAGGGCATCATCCAGTGATTTCTCTACCTGCCAAAGAACTGAGCGATGGCACAAGTTCCCTCCTAGCCTGTTCGCCCAAACCACCAATTATCACTCTTTGTCCTTCACAGGATCATCATACCGTCGCCGGATACCGCTTTCTCGCAGCATTCCTGGCTAAGTCACAAATTCAACTACCTCTTTGGATTCGTAATCGTGAAAAAGACCGACTCTTTCCTGACGCCGATCTTTTTTCAGCCAGACTGCTGGATGCCTCCGTTTTATCTGGTTCCCTGCTTTGCGACGGAATTGGGGATTTGATTTCGGTGGAAAATCTCGGCTCACTCGACCGTAATCGTGGCCTTGCTTACAATGTGCTTCAGGGTGCCCGTGCCCGAATCTCCAAAACTGAATTTGTCGCCTGCCCAAGTTGTGGCCGAACCCTGTTTGATTTACAAAGCACCACCCAAAAAGTCAAAGAAGCCACAGGTCATCTCAAGGGCGTTACCATTGCGGTGATGGGATGCATTGTCAATGGACCCGGCGAAATGGCTGACGCTGACTTTGGCTATGTCGGTTCCGGACCTGGAAAAATTGACCTCTATGTCGGTAAAAATCGTGTAAAATCAGCCATCCCAGAAAACGATGCGGTTGACCGATTGGTCGATCTCATACAAGAAGAAGGTAAATGGATCGATCCGTAAGCAACCAGACTCCTAACATCTCCCACGCTGATTCTTCCCTTCAGGATAGAATTCTTGCCGGTCACGCCGCTGTTCTTGGACAGGTGGATTATTTTCGCACAAATTTTGGAAATGCAAGGAGCCGATGGAAAGGAGACGGCACCCGAGTCACAGAGGTCGATGAGACCATTTCCCGTGAACTATTTGCTGAGCTAGCCAAATCTTTTCCTTCCGATGATTACTGTTCTGAAGAATCTGCCGAAACTCCAGAACCCCTTCCTTTACATGCTGAATTCGCCTGGGTACTTGATCCAGTAGACGGAACCAATAATTATGCCGTGGGTGTACCGGAGTGCGGAATTTCTCTGGGACTCCTGAGACATGGCATGCCAGTCTACGGATTCATTTATGATTATGGGCGGGATAATTTACTGCAGGGAGGCAAAGAGTTTGGGGCGATCGAAGGGACAAACCCCGTTCAAGCGAGCACTGAACTAGTCAATGAGAAGCTAACTTTTTGCATGCATTTCCCCATCCCCACAACCGAACTTGATGCTTTGCACGATGCATTACAAATTTGGCGCATTCGATGCCCTGGCTCTGCCGCTGTAGGCCTCTCCAATGTGGCTACCGGAAGATTGGATGGATGCCTGGAATATCGATCAAAGCCCTGGGATTGCGCTGCAGGTTACCCTATCTGCGAAGGTGCCGGAGCCTCCTTTCATTTTCTCTACGAACCTGTCTTTCCGCTCAAGAAATTCAGCCCATCGATGGGATCCTGTCCATTCCGTGTAGGCTCAGACCTCTTCCACAGGGAAGTGTGCCAGGCATTGGGAATCAAGTCCACCTGACTTGAATTCACCTTGACGATACCACCCCTGTTGGATTTATTAAGAGTAGGTTTTGCGGGCATAGTTTAGTGGTAAAACCCCAGCCTTCCAAGCTGGTGTCCTCGGTTCGATCCCGAGTGCCCGCACCATT
>JBMYOA010000071.1:0-8378 GCA_049598825.1 Opitutales bacterium
TTTTTTTCAAGTGAAAGTGCTTCAGATGCGTTTTGAGCTTTTCAGTTTTCTGATTCTTGCCATGGTTCATGGACAGATATGCCTCCAAAAAAAATTATTACCAAGATTCGTCCCTGGCATGTATTGCTCGGTGCTTTTTCTAGCGGTGTAATCCTTGTGGCGATGGTTTGGATTTTGGCTCCGAGTCTTCTTGACTGGGGTATTCGTCATTTGGCTGCTGAGGCAGAAACTGAAAAGTTTGATATGGAAGTTACGAGACTTGATCCATGGGAAACCGGAATCGAGAATATTCTTATCGAGACAAAAGAGGCAGACTTGTCTTTGGGAAACCTTTTACTGCAATATGAACCTGGAGGGTTGGCTACAGGTGAGGTTAATTCTTTTACCCTTCGAAACCTTAATTTGAAACTTGATGGGAAAGCAGTTTTGGACCGTATGCTAGCTGAGCAATCGCAAGAAGCTGATGCCGAGAGCACTTTATGGCTTGAGCAATTAGGTGAGTATTTATCGAGCCCTAGATTAAAGACTTTTCGGATGTTTAATGCGAAAACTGTCTGGGAATGGCCTGACTTTTCGCTACCCTTGAAATTTAAAATTAAAGGGGATTATAATGAAGGGTTGGCCAGTACGATTTTTGACGGAGAATTTGCCCAGTTTCCTTTCCTGTCGGAACTGCATTTTTGGCAGGAAGATGGAAGCACTTACGGGGAAGTGGAAATAAAGTTCCCTGATTTAAATAAAAGTGAGTTGCTTAAGTATCCATTCTCGAGATTTACCGGTTTGGATTTTGCAAATGAATTTAAGGTAGAATCCGGGGATCTTGTGATGCAGGGAATTGGCCGGATAGATGGAAATCGTTTTGTTGATCTCTTTGTAGAATTCAATGGTAGCAATATTGCTGGCGAACTTCTGGAGTTTCCCTTTGAAATTGAGAAGATCATTTCTTTTGTAACACCAAAAAATAGTAGCGATGTTGAAACACGAACCTATGCAAATATTAGCGTTGAAGATTTTCTGGATGTCAAAGGTTTGGCACTGGGAGCGGAAATCAATGATGAAATAGTAACTCTTCGCCCCTCATTTCAGGAATTGAGAGCTGCAGATAACTTCGGGAATGTAAAGATATCCGGTTTGAGTCTTCCAGTTGTTGATTTAAACCTGTCAGATCTGGAAGATTTTTCTCTTAAAGGATCTCACGATATTTTCTTCGATAAGTTGGAAATCGAGGAGCAAGGACTTAGCATTTATGATGGAAAATTAAGTGTTTTCGCGGATACAGATTTGGATTTGTTTAGAGTTCAGGTGCTCCCGCTGAATGCAATCCTCACGGATATCGGTATTCGACTGTTTGGCTTGTCATTTAATGGCTTAGGCAACATATCAAACCCATTGGCTGGAGAGATGAATCAAGTTCTGTCTTGTGACCGGGCCTTGGTTGGCGAAGATTCCTTGGTTGAGGACCTATCGCTTACTTTTAGACCTCATGGAACTAAGAAGGTCGTCATCGATGGCCTGACGGCCAAATTAAAAGGGGTATTTACAGATTTTAATCCCGCGAATTGTTCTGTGTCCCTCTTGGATGAGACGGAGGGCGGGTATCGTGTTGATTTTAATGATTCCGATATTCGGCTGGGGAATAATAAAATAGTTTTGGAAGGATTGACCGGTTCGATTGCAGTAAAGTCATTTGATCCATTACTTACAGTACCCGAAAATAATCTGAGTTTTACCAAATTCAGTAATGATCAATTCACTCTCGAGGACGGAAATTTCTCCCTGGCTGTGAATGAAGAAGGTGAATTTTTGATTTCTGATTTTTCTGTTCGAATTTTTGGTGGGAGTTTGGAGGTCGATTTGGCGAAATGGAAAATGTATACCGACTTAATTAAAGTGGAGGCTAAATTGACGGAAGTTTCGGGGCAGCAGATGATCGACTTTTTTGAGGGGTTAGATGTGCAAATTGACGGTAATTTTTCCGGTATGGTTTCCTTTTCGAATTATGATGGGGCATGGGATTTTGGTACTGGTTTTCTGCAGCTTAATCCTTCTGTAAATGCGAATATAAAATTTAATCAGGGGGAGTTGATTTACGGAGGAGTGGATCCAACGGATCCTCAATCAAAAAACCTTAAGCTAACTTCATGGGCATTAGAGGATTTGGAGGTCGATGGGATGGGTATAAATTTTAAGGTCTTGGAAAATGATCGGCAGATAATCATGTCCATCAATGGTTCGCGCGAGACCAAAGAACAAAGAGTTGATCTGGATTATAATCCAAGATTTCTCGGCGGATTGCAGGATTTACTGAAATGGAAAGAAAATATGCTTTTTCCATGAGCGACTTAGCCTAAAATAAAAATTTCCTATTTCTTAAAACCAGTTTGCAGATTATGGCGGTTTTAGCTTATCGTAATTTCATGATTAGAATTTTACCCACTGCACTCTCTTTGCTGGGAACCGCCTGCATGTTTTCCTGTACCGCAGTTAAGACGGAACATCACATAACCTTGGATCATAATATCACCATTAAAATTGAAAAGGAAGTGAATGACTTCTTGGATGATTTGTATGATGATGATACTGAATCCACAACTACTGAATGATCTCCACATGAAATCTTATAATTACCTAAAACCTGCTTTTTTGAGTATCCTTTTCTTGGGAATGGGAGTTCACGCTTTTGCTGATTACGCCTCGAGAATGAAAGAAAGGCTACCAGCCCTGGTTGAGTCGAAGGATCAGGGATTGGTTGGAGAGGGCACCGATGGGTTTGTCTATCTTAGAGAAGGCTCTTCAGAGAAGGTTAAAGATATGGTTTCCAGTGAAAATGAGGATCGTAAATTACTTTTTAAAGCCATGGCGTCGAAGACTGGAGGCAGTGTGGATGATGTAGCCACCAAGTTCTCCAAAGCACTTGTCACAAAAAGCAAGAAAGGGCATTGGTTTCGCAAATCATCCGGCGAGTGGATGCAAAGGAAGTAGCTTTCTTCCATTCGCAGATCTCAATCAGGTAAGCCTCCGATATCTTTCGGCAATCTTTTGCATTGTCGATACCTCTATACTTGGCAGAATAATATTTAAAGATGGAAGAAGTCATTGAAAAAATTCTGAGTCATCCTTTGTTAATTGTCTGCTTGAGTTTGGTATGCATTTTACTCCTGTTCTCAATCCTCAAGGGTTTGCTCAAGCTTGCCTTATTTGCTCTTGTTGGTGCCGGTTTGTTTATTGGCTACCTTCATTTTTTTCAGGAAGATTATCCCTTGCCTGCGATTGATGTCGAAAAGCTTGAAGGGTTAAAGGAAGGGATTCTTGAGTATATACCGGGCGAGTTCAACTCGACCCTTGACTTAAATATTTCCCTGCCTGACAAGAACTCTACCTTAGCCCCCCGATTACCTTAGGATAGGGCGGATGGGGCAATTAAAATGAAGTCGGCTTGGCCCTTGTTTCTTGCTTGGAAACAATTGTTTCCTTCCCAAAGGAAAGTTTCCTTCTTTTCCCTTCTGGCCATCGTGGGTGTTGCCCTTGGTGTAAATGTTATGATCGTGGTGGTTGCATTTATGCAGGGTTTTCAGCAGAAGTTCAGGTCTGATATCATTGATGCGCAGGGCCATGCCCGTGCGGTTCCGCTACAAAGACAACTTGAGTGGAGAGAGGATAGTCAAAAAATTGCATCCCAGCCTGAAGTGGAAAAGGTTTCTGCGTATATGCAGGGACACCTTCTTCTTCAAAACAGGGATTATCATGCGGTGCCTTTTTCGATGGGAATTGATCCAGGTCAGTCGGATGGTGTTCTTCCCTTAAATCAATTTCTAAAAAAAGGGTTCGTTCCGGTTCAGGGTTATGACTCCAAGGATGTCACCCCGATTCCGACAACTGATTCGCTTGAAGACGATGTGGTCTTCATTACCCAGCAAGTAGCCAACCGTTTGGGTGTGCGGGCTGCGACTGTTTTACTTTTGGATGATCAGAATGTTTCAATCAGTAAAGGCCGCGTGGTTGTAGAAAGGCTGGACCCTTATGTCGAAAGCGATGAGTGGACGATCGAATTTTTGTCAGAAGACCAGTATAATCTGAGAAATTCATTGGGGTCGATTGATTTAAATGGGAGCCTTGATCAGATAGCGAGCGATCTTGGTTGGGGCTACCCCAAGTTCAAGTTGGTCGAGGGTAGCGCACCTTTATCGAAAGGTGACCGGTTTAGGTTTCAAACTTTTCGTTCCTCGATCCTCGAAATCTACTCCCCAACTATGATAGAGCAGGCCAAGTCTGATGAGATGGCTCCCCCTCGTGAAGTTCGGGTCGGTGGTATTTTTGAAGTTCCCTGGCAGGGATTTCACACGGATGCACTGATAGGTACTCGTAGGTTTATGGCAGACATGCGAGGAGAAGAGAATGCATGTGATGGTTTTTTTATAAAGTTTCAAACGGACTATTTACATGATGAAAATAAACTTGGAGAATTGTGTGCCAGATTGGAGGGCGACCTAGAAGGGAATTGGAGGATCATTCCTTGGTTTGTGGAAAATGCCTGGTTTTTTGACCTTTTGAAATTTGAAGAATATCTCATGGTGCTAATCATGATTCCGATAGGTTTGGTTGCTGCGTTTGCGATTGCGATTGCTCTGATGACCACCGTTTTGCGAAAGATTAGGGAAATTGGTTTGCTTGTTGCCATGGGAGGTACCCGTTTTGCGGTTGGTATGATTTTTTGCATGCAGGGGTTTATCATTGGTTCGCTTGGAGCATTGCTGGGGTGCGGGTTAGCCCTGACCTTTATTCGTTATCGGGATGTGCTGATGAGTTTTATCGTGACCCGGATTGCGGGAGAGGATGGGCAGGCCGGCGTGACTCAGTTTTATGATTTTTACAGCCTCGAAGTCCCTTATCCCTGGGAATCAGAGCAAAGCATGATGACTTTTCTGACATTTATTGTTTTTGCCGTTGGTGTATCTACCATTGCAGGACTTTTGCCTGCCTGGCGAGCAGCTCGTATGAACCCGGCGGAGGCCTTGCGAAGTGAGTAATCAGGATCTGGGTACGGTGTTGGAAGCAAGAGGCTTATCAAAAAGCTTTTCGATTGTAGGGGCTGCCGATCTTAAAGTTTTGAATGAGGTGAATTTGACACTCAAGGAGTCGTCTTCTCTGAGTATTCGCGGAGATTCTGGTTGCGGAAAGACCACTTTACTGAATGTGATCGCCCGTTTGGAACCTGCGGATCAGGGTACTCTGTTTTGGGGGGATAGAAAAATCGATGCAGCTTCTAAACCCCTGGCGACCGAGGCATCGTGGCGTGCCAAGCACATTGGGGTGGTTTACCAGTCCTATTATTTGATCCCAGAACTTACCGTTCTGGAAAATGTGCTGATGAGTGTTCGCTTATCCGGACTACCAATTACAGAGTATGAAGTTAGGGCCAGGGAGCTTTTGGAACAAATGGGAGTAGGGAATAAGAGTAAGCAAATTCCTTCCAAACTGTCGGGAGGAGAAAGGCAAAGGGTGGCAATAGCCCGTGCCTTGGTTAATCGACCTCAGGTAATTTTGGCAGATGAACCTACAGGTAATTTAGACGAGAGAACGGGAGCCGAGGTGATGAATTTACTTTTGAGCTCGTGTACAAAAGAAAAAACCAGTCTGATTTTAGTTACTCATAATCCAAGCTTCGCACAAGCTACGGATAAAACCTCATCCCTAAAGGATGGTACATTGATTTATGAATAAAATATTTTACAAGTGAAACTGAATCCAAAGGAAAAGATTGCTTGCGGGGTGGCAGGTGTAGGCTATCTCGGGCAGCATCACGCAAGGATTTATAATGAATTGGAATCTAGCAATCTTGTTGGTTTCTATGAACCATCTGATGATGCCGCTCAAAAAATTGAGGAGGCTTATGGTTGCAGAAGGTTTGAAAACTTGGCCGAACTTGGCCAAGCATGTGATGCGGTCAGCGTAGTCTGCCCCACAGATCAGCATGCAGATGTGGCAATCCCCCTTCTTGCACAGGGTTGTCACTTATTGGTGGAAAAGCCCCTTTGTACTTCAAGTTTGGAAGCGGAAAAAATTCTGCGGACCGCCAATGAAAATCAAGTGATGGTACAGGTAGGGCATATTGAGCACTATAATCCTGTGATGGATTATTTGGAAAACGCGGTGGTATCACCAAAGTACCTCACTGTAGACCGTTTGGCCCCATTTCAGCCAAGAGGGACAGAAGTTGGAGTGGTTTTAGACTTAATGATCCATGACATAGGCATTGCCCTCGCCTTGGTTGCCTCTCCATTAAAGTCGGTTGAAGCCATCGGTGTGCGCGTACTATCACCCACGGAAGACATTGCCAATGCCCGTCTTGTTTTTGAAAATGGATGTGTGGCCAATCTTAATGCCAGTCGGGTCAGTGAGAAAAAAGCCCGGGAAATCAGAGTTTTTCAGGATAGTGGATACCTCTCATTGGATTTTATGAATCAAAAAGGACATTTTATTCAAAAGAAGGGAATGGCACTTGATAGGAACGAAGTTCCAGTGGAAAAGGGTGAACCTCTGGCTTTGGAAATTGAATCATTCTTGGATTGTGTACTTCAGGCAAAGACGCCCAAAACGGACGGTTCTTTCGGTAAGTCCGCACTGGAAGTGGCTCTCAGTGTAACGCAAAAGATCGAATCGGGTTGGTAAACAAAATATACGGAAGGCTCCTTTGTTTAATCCATCTAGATCGAAGCAAGTAGACCTTTTGGTCATTGCAGGAGAGGCTTCCGGGGATGAACATGCAGCACATCTCGTGGGGAACTTGAAAAATAGATATCCCAATTTAAAAGTAGCGGCTTTAGGAGGGAAAAACTTAAAAGAAAGTGGGGCTGATTTTCTTTTTGACTTGGTTGATCACGCCGTCGTTGGAGTTTTTGAAGTGCTCAAGAACTATGGTTTTTTTAAAAAACTTTTTGGGTGCACCTTGCAATGGGTCGAGGAGTTTCGTCCTAAATCTATTCTTCTTATTGATTATCCGGGGTTCAACCTGAGACTGGCTGAAGCACTTAGGAAAAAAGGACTATCAAGGAAGGGGGGCGGGGATATTCAGGTTCTCCAGTATGTGAGTCCTCAGCTCTGGGCTTGGAAGCCCAAAAGAAGATTTAAGATGGCCAATGTTTTGGATGGCTTGGCCGTGATTTTCCCTTTTGAAGTCAAATGCTATGAGGATGTTAGCTTGCCGGTATCATTTGTGGGGCATCCTTTTGTAGGAAGCGATTATAGATCTCCAGTCAGCTATGATCAAAAGGGCCCACTCCTTTTGTTGCCTGGTAGCCGAGTGCAGCCAATCCAAAGAATCCTTCCTTGTTTTTTGGATGCTGCGGAAAAGCTCATCCAGTATGACCCGGGTTTGAAAATTGAGATACCTGTGCCCGGTTCTCAGATAAAAGATTGTGTGGAGCAAATTCTTTCCCTCAGACCAACCCTCCGTAATCGAATATTAATTCGGGAAAACCTGCACGGTTTGAAGGCACGCGTGGCTTTAATGAGTTCGGGAACAATGTCTTTTGCCTGTGCCTTGGCTGGTATTCCTGGAGTAATCGCCTACAAAGCACATTTTCTAACCTACCTTCTTGGTAAGATCCTGATCAATGTTCCTTTTTTGGGAATGGCAAACCTGCTCTTGCCGGATGCACCTCCTTACAAGGAATTCATTCAATCTGACGCACATGGTGCGTCCTTGTCATTAGCTGTTAAGGCAATTTTGGCGAATGAAAGCAAAAATCAAAAGGCTTTCAACGAAGCATCTGAACAGTTGAGAGAAAAGTTGAGAAACCCTCAGGAATTGGATGCAGTCGATTGGCTGGCAGATGAACTAGGCATGGCATGATGGGTCATTTGTTCCCATATTCGAATGGCCTTTTTGCTTAGTATATTTCGACATCTTTCTACCTCCGCCATTCGTGATTTTAGGTTCTCGTTGGCGATAGCCGAGATATCGTCCATATTATAAAGGAACACATTATCCACTTTGGCAACCGATTCATCGATATTCCGGGGAACGGATGCATCGATCAAAAAAAGCGGTTTGGCGGGTCTTCTTTTCATAGCCAGTTTAACTTCGGTTTCAGAAATGAGTGACCTGCCACTGGCGGTGGAAGTTAGAATAACATCAAAGTGATGCAGTGATTCCTGATATTTCGAAAAAGATAGGGCAAATCCCCCAAATTTCTCGGCCAACTCATCGGGTTTCCTCCTGCTGAGTGGACACCAGTCAAAGGTTCTACCCGTAACTGTTATAGCTTGGGCACCTCTCGATTTAAATGCTTCCATTGCGGACTCAGCCACTTCGCCTGCTCCGATTACGAGTAGGCGTGAGTTGGAAACTTTGCCAAAAATTCGGCGAGCCAGCTCGC
>JBMYOA010000072.1:0-8280 GCA_049598825.1 Opitutales bacterium
GTCCCAAAAAACAAACGAGTTTCATCGCCAATCTACCTTCAGGACATCATGCCCAGTACACTCGCGATTGCTGGAGTGGAGAAGCCAAAACATGTTCAATTCAATGACATAATGCCTTTGGTCATGAGCAAGAAGCCCAAACCTCCTTATAAAGAAATTTATGGAGCATATTTAGACGCACAACGTTCAATCACAGTAGGAAATGAAAAGATCCTCGTTTACCCAAATGTTCCCACCATTCGGGTTTATGACATTGGCCGCGATCCTCTTGAAACAAAAGACATAGCCTCTACAAAAAAAGGAAAAGCTATAATATCAAAACTCTTTCCACGATTGCTTGAATTACAAAAAAATATGGAAGATACTTTGGACCTCACTGATACCTTTCCCGAGTTTGCATCCAAGCAATAATTTAGATTCAAGGATCTAGATTTCATTTAGAATTAGAAAAAGGGCTATACGGAGGAATTGTTTATTTTCCAAACTGCTCAGAAAACAAGTCAAGGCATATCAATCTACGATTGTCGCGAGCGATAATCTTACCATTTGAGTATGCAAAGTGAGCCCTACCCTGCCCTAAAACTTGCTGTTGTAATACCGGCTTAAAAGCAACAGGTGTGGCATCAAAAACGGTAAACTCACCTTTCTCGGAAAGGCATAGTATTTGTTCACCAACACCAATTAAATGGCCATTCCCAATGGATTGAGTCCATTGAACCTCGCCATCGGACAATTTAATGCAGCGTAAACTGGCCCCACGCTCCTGCCTGCCATGAAAGCCAAATAAATAATCTCCCCTCGCAACAGGAGTTGAATAATGACAATCGAGCACTCCTTTTCGCTTCCACTTCTTAGTAAAATTGACCTCTTGATCGCTTGGGGTGAAATTCCAGTATCCTGCACCAACCTCATAGCAGGACGACAAAAATATTCCGTTTTCTAAAATCAAAGGACTGGCGGCATTAACCGAAGCGTTGATTGGAGATTGAAATCGATCAAAAAAAACTTCCTTTCCATTACTTGCATCCACCACAACTAATCCTTGTCTCATAAAAGCTACAGCTAGCTGTGTAGCACCTATGCGTAATGGGGTTACAGATGAATAGTCATTTCCATAAACTTTACTTGCCCAATGGATGTCTCCTGTCTTCAGGGATAACGCAACCAATCCAACCCGGCTCCCCCCTACATCAAAGATTACTTTTTCATCGAGGATTAAGGGAGAAGAACACCTGCCAAAAAAACCTTTGGCTGAATCGAAATCCTTGGACAAATCTTTTATCCACCTGATACTACCGGTTTTTCTATCAAAGGCATGCACTAGACCCTGTGGGCTATGCGTAACAACAATATCCTGACTGACTGCAGGTGTGGACCGTGGACCATTTTCCATTCCGAAATCATCGCGATATTGAGAATCAAAAGAAACCCGCCAAATCACCTTTCCTGTGCTCAAGCTATAAGCAGTCAAATTCTCTTTATTTCCTGTCCGGTCGTGAAGAAAAACTTTTTGCCCAGAAACAATTGGGCTAGACCATCCTGTACCAACCGCATTTTGCCACAAAATATTAGTATCATTCAGGTTGGGGTTTGAGGATAAATTCAAGTTTCCTTCCACATAACCATTGTGATTAGGGCCCAACCAATTCGTCCAGTCATTTTCTGATGCGAAAATATCTAGAATCAAAAAGCAGAAAACTAGTCTAATACAAAGATTTTGCAAGGGATTCACTTTCTTTAAAATGTACGAAGCCTATGCTTATTCAAAATACTTTACTTGAGTATTTCGGACGACTCCTAAGCCCAACTCTTGGGCATATCTAAAAAGTAAAGAATTGTTTAATTCTCTGCGGCTAAGTTTCCGTTTCTCTCTCATACTGTTAATGGTCTTCCAAGCAATAAAATCCAATGAAAATGGATTTCTACTTAGATAAAAACGGTTTTGCTTTTCTGTATACTTGGAATCAAAACGCTGACCATTAGCCACCTGGTAATTGGAGAAATCGAGTATTGAAAAAATTCGCTTCTCCCAGATTTCGGGAATGGCCATAATTTCAGCAACCGTTGCCGGTGCCATGGTTTTCTTTTGTAAAAAACGGCCATAGTTGTTCACCGATCCTAGTGAAATATTTGCTGCAGCACCATCGACCCCCAAAAACACATCATCCATGGGTACGGCTAGATTAATCCAAAACGCATCTTTGAATAGCAATGCGGGAAGATAGCTTTTTCGTTCTTCCAGTTGGCGTCTTTTAGGTTCAGCAGGAAACTTAAGAATATACTTAGCCCGATCAAACGAAGTTGGGGGAAGTGGACTATCGTGGAACCATCCATCCATAAAATAGTCTTCATCCAGTGAATGCAAAACACGATAACCATTGTATAAGGTTCCCTGTTCCTCAGAAATAAAGCCTGCTTCCTTTAAGCCATCTTTTTCGCGATCGAAGAGAACTATATCTTTTTTTTCATAGCCCCGCGTATTTAACCAATCCAAGATACTATCAAGCAGATTTCTTGAGGTCTGGATGCCGGGAGCCAAGTGAGTGTCCAACTTGATGGCGATAAGCGGAAAAGAATCTGGGCTTATTTGCAAGGCATGATCTGCCTCAAAAACAGGTAAAATTCTCGAAAGACTAGATGCATATTCAGATTTAGTCTCTCCCGCAACACCACTGTAAGCCCAATCTTTATCGACCTCAGCTATTTTATCATTCGAATTATTGCGATCCATTCTTTGGTAAATGGATGGGCTCTCTTCTGCTTGGAGGAAAAGGAACGTGAATAAGGAAATTACAATTAAGGCTACCATGGCTTGACGTTTATCGTTACTATGCAAATGAAATAATGATGAGAATGGCAAACTTAACGAACATCCTACCACTAATTTGGTTACTACTGTTGTTTTGCGGTGGATGCGGCGAAGACGATAAAGTTGAAGAAACCTCCACAGAGACAGAGCAGTCTGCACAAGCACAAAAACTGCCTGATCTTTCCAATGCAGTAGAAAAAAGAATTGAAGGGAAAACGGCCGAAGCCATCAAAATCTTACGAAAATTTAATAGTGAATTCCCTGATTCCCATGCAATTCTTATCCAACTAGCCAGAGCATTACTTGAGGCTGACCAATTTGCTATGTCCGCTTTTCGCTTTGATCAAGCGATTGCAGCCGGTGCCAGCGAAAAAGCATTAAAAGAAGCGGCTCAGGCATACACTCTCGCGGGAGATTTAAATTCTGCAGCAGAGAGGTTCGGGGATTATTTATTAGTAAATGACAAGGATTTTGAGAGTTGGGCTAAATACGGACGTGTTTTGGCAAACATCAACCAACCGACCAAGGCAATTAATGCCCTAACCAAGGGATCGGATCACCTTACTTACAATGACTGCCTAATGATGGGAAATTTACTCTCTTCCAAAAACTTAATTCCTCAGGCCGAATTTTGGTATAAAACTGCGCACGGAAAAGAAGCAGACAATCCTGCACCACTCCTTTCCCTTCTCAAAATAAAACTTACATCTCAAGAGGCACAGGAATCAGAGGATTTAATTTTTCAAATTGAAAAACTGAGCCCTGGAGCTTTGGAACAATCGGCATTAGCGGAGAGTTCTTCAAACTTACTCAGCCAAAGAAACTTAGGTGAATTTATACGGAGAGGATTTGCACCAAGCGAACTTTCCATTTCTCAGATGGTTGAAGTCCTCAACAATAAAGAAAGCCCCATTCCAACTAAGCCAGTGATCGCAAGGGGGCCCAAGTTACCTCCAACCCGTCCGGTTGAAGAAATTCCTGATTTCAACGAAAGACAACCAGATAGTAGCACAAGTCCCTCGACGGAAATAACTCCTAGTGCGATGAACCTTGCTGCCGCTTTTTCTACTCCTCCCCCGGAAAAAATAATTCCACCCGTACAATCACACATTGAAAAAGCACGAATCGCTTATCTCGACCGGAAATACCAAGAAACTTTGTATTCCGCCAGATCGGCAATTAAAGAAAACCCTGATGATGCCGAAGCATGGAAGCTATGCTCTCAGGCACACTTTCAACTCGGGGAAACACAAGAGGCAGAGATGACGATTCTTGAAGCAATCAGACATGAGCCGACCAACTTTGACATCCGCATGGATTATTTAAGAATTGCGAGAGAAACACTTAGTTCTGCCCGCTATTTGGCTGAGCTTGAAAAGGCTCGCGAACTATTTCCTGATTCGAGTGATTTGGTTTGGGAACTTGCACGAAGATACCACTTGGTTGAAAGAATGCCAGTGACAGCCGGTGTCCTGTACCGAAAAGTTATTGAGCTGGAATCATCTGGTAGTCCCCTTTCAAGACAAGCAGAAATGGAACTTTTAAAACTAAGAGAGTAGGCTTGCTGAATTAAGAATGCCCAGACTTGCAGATGGTTTTGTCGGTGAATTAAAAGACCGGATTGATTTATTTGACATAGTTAGTCGATATGTTCAGTTAAAAAAAAGTGGCTCAAGTTGGGTAGGGCTAAGCCCATTTAACAAAGAAAAAACACCTTCTTTTTATGTTCATCCCCAAAAAGGCTTTTTTAACTGCTTTAGTTCAGGCGAAAAAGGAGATGGCATTACTTTCATTCAAAAAATCGAAAATCTCGATTTTTACGAAGCCGTTGAATATTTATCGCGTGAATTTAATATTCCCCTCCGCTTTCAGGAAGGAACATCTTCCCTACAACCACTTGGGCAATCTCTAAGAAAAGAGCTATATGCTCTTCAGGAAATGGTGAAAGATTGGTTTCACGAGCAATTTAACGGAAATGACAAAGAAAGTGAGACAGCCCGTGACTATTGGGTTAATGAAAGGAAATTCACTCAGGAGACAGCCATCCAATTCGGAGTTGGTTATGCACCTGTCGACCGATTTGCCCTGGGAAAATTTCTTAGGAAAAAACTAATCCCTGACCATATTCTTGCAAAGTCAGGCTTATTCTACGAAAGAAAAAATCAGAGTGATTGGGTTTCTATTTTTTGCGGAAGACTGATGATTCCTATTCGGGAAAAATTAGGCCGGATTTGTGGTTTCACCGGCAGAAAATTATCAGTCACTCCTGAATGGGGTGAAAAAAAAGCCCCAAAGTATGTAAACTCTCCAGAGACTCCCATTTTTCTGAAAGGGCAATTATTGTTCAATTTAGATTTGGCGAACAAAGCGATCAATGAACAAAAAGACTTTCTGTTAGTAGAAGGACAACTCGATGCAATCCGTTGCCATACCGAAGGCTTTCACACTACAGTTGCTCCTCAAGGGACCGCCTTTAAGGATACACAGGCAGAGCTAATGCGAAAATCAAATCCCCGTAGGATTGTTTGCTTGCTTGATGGCGACGAGGCTGGGCAAAAAGCCGCCCTTTCCTATGTTCCTATTTTTTTAAAAACAGGTCTCGATGCCCATTTTGCAACTATCCCCATTGGCTCGGACCCAGACCAGATATTGGTCAATCAGGGAAAGGAAGGCCTCCAGAAATTAATTCAAGAAGGACAACCGATGGTGAAGTATGTTTGCTCAAAAATCCTGAGTGCTAATCCTACGCCTCAGGAAAAGACAAAAGTGGGTGACTTTTTTTTCCCTCCCCTTGCAGAGATGGACTCGATGGTTCTTTGCGATTCCTATCTCAATGAAATATCCGAAACCCTGGATGTGCCATCATCATCGGTAAAAGCTGACTTCCACAAGTACAAAAACAACCGACGACCTGCCTATCAAGAAAGAGCCTCAACCCCTTCTTCTCAAAAGAAGCCCGATCGAGGCACTGAACGATTGACAACTGCAGAAGATGATTTACTTTATTGTCTTTTGCATGATGTCCGCCTTGGAAGATCCCTTGCACAAATCATTGACCCTTCGTGGCTTGACACAAAGGTCGTTGCTGGTCGCATTCTTGGAAAAGTCATTGCTGAAATCTCCGCAGATGGTCCCCTGTCCATATCCGAAATGGAAGAACTTTTGGAAGAGGATGATGAACGCTTCCTTTTTCAAAGCATCATTTTCCAAGAGAACGAAGAAGACCCAGACCAAAATATCATCGAACTTGCCAACCATTGTATATCTGCTTTGTTCGTCAGGCAGTCTCGTTTCGCAGAAAAAAATCTTCTAAACAATCTTCAAGTAAATACCCCGACTTCGCTTTCCACTGACGATTTACGCACACAACTAAAAGAAATTCGTATTTCCCGCAAATCACCTCCTCAAATTTTTGATACCGAGCTAGAGCCCAAACCTTAATATGCCTACCACAAAGAGAAAATCCACAACCACAGCGACTAAAACCAAGACAGCAAAAACTCCGAGTGCATCTACGAAAAAAGTTGCCTCTAAACCAAAAGTAACTGCTAAAAAAAGCGTAACTCCCAAAACGAAGGCCACCGCATCCAAGACTAGAGCTACGGCTGCCAAATCAACGGCAACAAAGAAAAATAAAACTCCGGTTGCGAAAAAGAGTACCGCCAAAGTCTCATCTTCCAAGATTGCCGCTAGCAAGATGAAAAATGATGTTGAACCTCATGCTCTCGACGACGAGGTTACTGAAAAAGTCCGTGAATTGATTCACCTTTCCCGCGAACAAGGCTTTCTTACATACAGAGATGTAGACAAAGCCCTACCCAAAATCGCTGATCAACCTGAAGAACTGCAAAATGTAATTTCAATTTTCAACAACCTGGAAATCAAACTGATGGATTCCAAAGATGTTGAGAAATTTAAGAAGAAAAAAGAGGAAACAGAAGAAGAAACAGCCAGGACAAACCAAAGCGATATGCTTGATGATCCTGTCCGTATGTATCTAAAGCAGATGGGGAAGGTCCCACTACTTTCACGAGAAGAAGAAGTTGATATCTCCAAAAGGATTGAAAGTGCCGAAACGGCTGCCCTCAAAATCATTTATTCAGTCTCATTGACTAATGACTTCCAACTTGAGATCTGTAAAAAGCTACTCGAACGGGAAGAACGTTTTGACCGCGTAGTTTTAGACAAGAAGATTGATAGCCGAGAAGCATATTTCAGGTCCCTCAATAAGCAGGTAATTGCACTTGAAGAGTTGGATGCAAAAATCAAAAAAGCATGGGTGAGTTTTGAAGCTGCCAAAAATGAAACCCAGCGCAAAAGATCGCTTACCAGATTTAAAAATCACGAGGGTGAACTCGCTCCCATTTTCAAAAAATGTTGTTTAAAGCTCAAAGTATTTGAGGATTTCCTTCAGCAAGTAAATCCAGATTTGAAAGCCATCGCCCGAAATCTTCATAATCTAGAGTTGTCGAAAAAGGACTTGGCTAAGATTAAAAGAAAGGGAGTCAAACTTGAACAGATCAAAAGCGACCTGAAGGAAGCACGCTCCAAATTTCGCATGGAGCCAGACGAACTGGTTGCCCTGATCAAGGATTTGAGGCTGAACATGCGACTTGCCCATAAAGCAAAGACTGAAATGGTCGAAGCGAACCTGCGTCTCGTCATTTCAATCGCCAAGAAATATACAAACCGCGGACTTTCTTTCCTCGATCTTATTCAGGAAGGGAACATGGGGCTCATGAAAGCGGTCGAAAAATTTGAATACCGCAGGGGATACAAATTTTCGACTTATGCTACCTGGTGGATTCGTCAGGCAATTACCCGTTCTATTGCTGACCAGGCACGCACAATTCGTATTCCTGTGCATATGATTGAAACCTTGAACAAGGTTATGCAGGTACAAAAACAATTGTTGCAGGAACTTGGTCATGAACCAACTCCGGACGAAGTCGCCAAAGAAATGGGTCTGCCCTTAGATAAGGTACAAAGCATCATGAAAATGGCACAGCAACCGATCTCTTTGCAAAGCCCTGTAGGTGACAGTGATGATACGAACTTCGGAGATTTCATTGAAGATAAAGGGGCAGAGAATCCTTATGATATGACTGCCTACTCTCTTCTTAGAGAAAAAATCATTGATGTTCTCGACTCACTTACGGAGAGGGAAAGAAATGTATTATCTCTAAGGTTTGGATTAAAAGATGGATATAGCCGTACTCTTGAAGAAGTTGGGAGGCAGTTCAAAGTAACCCGGGAACGTATTCGTCAGATTGAAGCAAAGGCACTTCGTAAAATGCGTCACCCAACCCGAATACGACAATTGCATGGGTTCTTTGAAGCCGATCAAAGTTCTGTTAATAAACCAAAACCTGAAGCTCTTCGTCAATTGGGGCTGTAAGCTCTAATATTTATCCTGCGAAGAGTTTGACAAAAAAGTTGCTTAGAAATAGTCGCTGAAGTAGAATTTTATT
>JBMYOA010000073.1:0-8138 GCA_049598825.1 Opitutales bacterium
TCATAGACGCAAAAAAACATAACGAAGTGGAGCACTTTGAGATCCCGCAGGAAGGCATCGTTTTAAATCCAGGAAAGACTTATCTTGGTTCCACTGAAGAGTATACTGAGACTCGAAAGTATGTACCGTTTCTCGAAGGCAAATCGAGTGTCGGAAGGCTTGGTATTGATATCCATGCCACAGCCGGCAAGGGAGATGTCGGGTTTTGTAATCACTGGACTCTTGAGATCTCGGTATCCCAACCGGTAAGAGTTTACGCGGGTATGCCCATCGGACAGTTGATTTATTTCAATGTGGATGGTGAGGTTGAAGTGGATTATGCCTCGAAGTCATCTGCGAAATATAATCAGCGAACGCCGAGACCCGTGGAATCAATGATGTGGAAAAATAGTTTTTAGGGTGAAGGAAGATCCTCTGCATCGTGAAATTTTGGAGGAACATGCAAGGAATCCAAAATTTGATAATCAACTCGCAACCCCCACTCATGAGGGAACATTTCAAAGCTCTAAAACTGGAAATACCTGTAGTATACAACTTAGGGTGGAAGATAACCAGATCAAGGAATTAGCCTTAACTATCCAGGGTTCCGCTCTGGCGGTTGCTGTGGCGTCCATTCTTTCTAGTGAGATTGCTGGACTCACACCCAGTACCGCCGAGAATATTAGACTGCAATTGACTGACCTTCTTTCGGGGGAAAAAATAGCAGACTTGCCGGGTGAGCTTTGTGTTTATGAATCGCTCAAGAGATTCCCGGAAAGACACGATTGCGCCCTTCTTGCTTGGCGGGCCATGGGAGCTGCTCTAGCTAGCTAGTAAGATCGTCGCCCATATCCACCGCCATATCCACCCCCGGAACCGTACTGGTTCCAGCCAGCAGACCTTGATGAGCCTCGCCCGAAAGATGTATGCGTATTTAAGCGTTCGTATTTGGTTTCGGAAAGTTCTTTGAGAAAACGACTTTGCATCAGACGAACTGGAGTGCCTTTTTGGGATGAAAGCATGGGGTAAATCATATGAAGTGATTTCTCTGCCCGGGTGGTCGCAACATAAAAAAGTCTACGTTCTTCTTCCAAATCGCTCTCGCCATCAATGGCCCGTTTGCCTGGGAAAAGTCCATCGGCTAATCCGATAATGAATACATGGGGGTATTCAAGACCCTTTGATTGATGGATCGTCGAGAGGCGAAGGCACTTCTCCCCTTCACGGACAACCCGGTCACCAGACTCGGAACTTAAAAGAACAAGCTGCGAGAGCATTTCTGCTAAATTCTGATGTTTCGTCGCAAAATCAACCAAGCTTTCAAGGTCTTCTTCCCTCCGGGGCCAATTCTCATAGGTTCTTCTTAGATAATCCTGATACCATCCGCAGATGGCTCCTTCCACCACTTGTGCAGGGGTGGCACTTTGTGATAGAATATGAATGTTCTGGAGGGTTTCTGCGACAGATAGCCAGTCGTCTTTTGCATCAGCAGGCACTTTCGAAAAAATACTTGGGTCTGCAAACACATCAAAAATATTTTTTTGCAGACTGTCTGCCAGCTTCTCCACGAGCTTGAGGAGTTTAGCGGCCGTTTTTTCTCCAACTTTAGGAAGGAGGCAGATGAAACGGTAAAAGGCGGTTCGGTCCTTGGGGTTGATCACGAATCTTAATTGAGCGACCAGATCTTTAACATGAGCTTGTTCGAAGAATCGCAGTCCGCTCGTAATCACAAAAGGCATACCTCGACGGGAAAGTTCGATTTGTAATTCCATCGCATGAAAATGGGCACGGTATAAAATAGCGATTTGATCGTAATCGACCCCTTGGTCATAAAGCTGCTCGACCTTGGAAAGTACAAAGTCAGCCTGTTGATAGGTATCCATCGTCGGAACTAAAACAGGTAGGTCCTGATGTGGACGGGATGGTTTGAGTTCCTTGGAGTAACTTGTCTCCACCGCACGACTCTCAAGAATTCCATTTGCCAGCTCGAGAATTTCCGGAGAACTCCGATAATTTGTCTCAATTTTGAAAATCTTGGTGCCAGGATGCCGGTCCGGGAAACTCATAATTTGATCGAGGTCGGCTCCTCGCCAGGTGTAGATACATTGGGCGTCGTCTCCTACGGCCATAACCTGATGATTGGCCGCAATCTTATCGACAATGCGGGCCTGCAGTGAATTCACATCCTGATACTCATCAACTAAAACATAAGAGAACCGATTTTGGTAATATTCAGCGGCATCTTGATTATTTTCCAATACTTCAAGCCAGTAAACCAGCAGGTCATCATAATCAGCGAGTCCTCGTTCGAGTTTGGTCTGCTGGTAAACCTTGGCAAAAGATTGAATCTTGGCACAAAGTTCTGTGTTACTCGGATAGCGTCCTTTGGCTACCTCTTCAAACGAGGCATCAATATTCCTTGCAAAGCTAATCAACCCCTTAATTGGTTTTGCCTTGGGGTTTTCTTTTGATTTGAAAAAATCAGGATCCAGGTCGCGGATCACTTCATTGAGAAGGGAGTCAGAATCTCCATCGTCGAGAATGGTAAAACTTTTTGCCAAGCCTATGCTGTCGCCAAATAACCTTAAAACTTGACCACCAACATGGTGAAAAGTACCGCCAAGAAAGCGGTGTGCTCCAATACCGGTAAGTTCTTCAACCCTCTCAAGCATCTGCTTGGATGCTTTGTTGGTAAAGGTAAGCAGGAGAATTGCTTCGGGACTCACTCCATTTTGTAAAAGATAGGCTACTCGGTAAGTTAGCGTCCTTGTTTTTCCGGAACCTGCACCGGCCAGTACCAAGGCGGGCCCATCTTCTGCGGTTACCGCAGCCAATTGATCGGCATTGAGTTCTTTGGTGAAATCAATTGCCGATTGGCTATTTGGGGAAACCGATGGGGGAGGCCCAAACACGTCGTCTTCATCATCTTCATAATCGTACACGGAACTAGCTTTCGCGAAATTAATCCTTCCGTTCAAGCGTATTCAATTCACATCCTAAAGATGGGGAGCGAGATGATCGCGGTGAATTACTTCAGCCCTTGTCTTCCCGGGAAATTTTTCCAAAATTTCTTGATTATTCATTCCTTTGATAGAAAGAAGTTCGTCGGAATCAAACCTAGACACGCCCCTGGCAATTGTTTCACCTTGTAGGTTGATCAAAGAAACAACATCTGCCTTGTTGAAGGGACCATCTATTTGAGTAATACCGCTGGCAAGCAGGCTTCCACCGTTATCCAGGATCGCAACCGAAGCGCCGTCATCAACGTGAATGTTGCCTTTGGGCTTGGGGAAAAAAGCCAGCCATTTTTTTCGCTGGTTCAAGTCCAATCCATGCGGGGGGAAAAAAGTCCCTTCTGCATCATTTGCGATTATGGATGACAAATCGGTTTTGCTTTCACCGCTACCAATAAAAACCGCACAACCTGATTTAGTGGCAATTTTCGCTGCTTCTATTTTTGTGCTCATTCCACCCACTGCGGTCACACTGGTGGTGCCTTTAGCCATTTCTTCTATGGCTGGGGTGATCTCTGCAACAAATGGTATAAGTTCGCCTTCGGTAGGGTGTGTCATCAAACCTTTGGCGGTTGAAAGAATTACCAGCAATTGAGCATTAGTTAGGGATGAGAGGAGGGCAGACAAAACATCGTTGTCACCAAACTTGATCTCCTCATCACTTACCGAGTCGTTTTCATTCACCACTGGAATGATTTGATTGCGGGATAGGCTGTTTAAAGTTTCCTTAACCTTTTGGGATCGTAGATTATCGTCAAAATCCTCTCTGGTAAGAAGGACTTGGCCGGGTAATAAGCCGACTCGTTCAAAAGCGTTTGTCCAGGCATTCATCAGGCAGCATTGGCCGATGGCCGCACATGCCCTGAGATCTGACAATTCGGTGGGTCTTTCGCTTAATCCAAGTTTTCCCATTCCCAGCCCCACTGCACCTGAACTCACAATAATGGTTTGGGTATCCTCTTTTTCGCGGAGGATTTGGATTCCCTCAGCTATCGCATTTAATCTTTCTTGATGAATTCTTCCTGATCCCGCAGAAAGAATTCCGGTTCCAAGTTTTAAAACAATGATTCGAGAATTCATGCAACAATCACAACCGGTTTGTAAAACAAATCCTCAAAAACAAGAGGACTGATCTAAACTTGACGAAGATCCTTTTCTTTGGCGGATAACGCTTGGTTGATCTGCTCTACTGAATCGTCAGTTTCTTTTTGCACATCCTTCTCTGCCCTTTTGAAGTCGTCCTCGGGAAGACCGTCTTTTTGCGCATCCTTGAGGGCATCCATTGCATCTTTACGAGAGGCTCTAATTCCGATTTTGCCTTGTTCGGCAAAGCCCTGTGCCATTTTGCATAATTCTTCGCGCCTCTCTCCACTCAATTCCGGGATGGGAAGTCTGATAAGTTCTCCTGTAACAACCGGGCTAATTCCAAGCTTCGCTTCAATTAAGGCCTTTTCAATCGGAGCACTGGTTGACTTATCCCAGGGTTGAATCTGAATGGTTCTCGCATCAGGGGTGGTGATCGCCGCCACATCCCTGAGTTTCATATTCGAGCCGTAAACATCGACCGTGACGCTTTCCACCATTGAAGTGTTCGCTTTACCTGTATGTAAGGTATTAAATTCATTGGTGACATGCTCTACGGACTTTTTCATGTCCTGCTTCATGATGGAGAAGATTTCTTCAGTTTCCATGATAATTATTGTAATTAAGTGGTTTGGTTAAACGGAATGATGGTCAGGCTGGTGAGTTATGAAACAATTGTTCCAATAGTTTCTCCACAGACCGCCTGGCGAATGGATTGTTTCTGTTGTAAATCAAAAACTAAAATAGGCATACGATTGTCCATACATAATGAAAAAGCAGTCGAATCCATTACAGATAATCGTTTTTCAAGACAGTCCATGTAAGTTAATGACTCAAACTTTTCTGCGTCATCGAATTTGTGCGGATCCTTGTCGTAAATCCCATCGACTTTAGTAGCTTTTAAGATGACTTCTGCCGATATTTCACTCGCCCGTAAAGCAGCCGTTGTATCAGTGGAAAAATATGGATTTCCGGTGCCCGAGACAAAAATCACAATTCGGCCTCGTTCCAAGTGACGAATAGCCCGCCTTTGAATGTATGGCTCGGCCAGTTTGTCCATGGGGATCGCACTTTGCACCCGAACCACAGCACCTATTTTTTCAAGCCGGTCCATCAGTGCCAAACCATTAATAACCGTGGCGAGCATGCCCATGGAGTCCCCGGTAGTCCGATCAATACCCTTATCGCTACCCTGTAATCCCCGAAAGATATTTCCTCCACCTACGACTAGCCCTATTTCAACTCCCATATCTGCGACGGCTTTAATTTCCGCACAGATGTTTTCTAAAGACTTTGCATGAATGGGTTCGCCCTCTTCTCGACTTCCAAGAATTTCTCCACTGATTTTAAGAATGATTCGTTTGTATTTAGTTTGATTCATTAATGATTGAGGAGACCCAACTCACTTGACTTTATCGGTCTCTTTTTCATACTAGGATTCGTAGCCTGGTGGTGTAATGGTAGCACAGAGGTTTTTGGTACCTTCAGTCGGGGTTCGAGTCCCTGCCGGGCTGCCACTTTAAAATATTAAATTTAAAAGTGGTGTTCACCTTAGTTTTCGGTTGGTAAATCGAAGGGGTTGAAGTTATCAGCAGGTGCAGATTCAGGCGGTGGCGTGTTAAATATGTTTTCTAAAGGCACGGAAGACTCGTTTTTATCAGATTTAACAGATTCAAATGGATTGGATTTAGCGTTAGGTTGAGCCCCATCTTCGGATAAGCCAGGTGGAGGAGGGGGGAGGGGATCATTGTCAAACGGATTAAAGGTCGGAGCTGGAGGGGGGGGCGGAGGAGGAGGTATATCAAGCTTTCCTTCCGTTGGAGAGGAACTTTGATTTTCTGTATCACTCTCAGGGTTGCTAAATGGGTCGAAAGCTGGAGGAGGGGGCGGAGGAGGTGGTGTTGGTACCGTGTCAGCTTGTGGAACCACCTCGGGCGAAGACTCTGCATCAGGTGCTATTTCTGGAACAGGAGGCAATGGATCATTCTCGAAGGGGTTGAATGAGGGTGCTGGAGGAGGAGGTGGTGGAGGTGGCGGTACGAACTCTGCTGATTGAGGGGCCTCTACTTTCGTTTTTGGAGAATCCGATGGGGCAACAGGTGGAACAGGATCATTTGCAAAAGGGTCAAAGCTAGGTGCCGGAGGTGGAGGCGCAGGAGGAGGAGGTGAAATCACTTCAGGAGCAGGGGTTTTCTTACTCTCCTCTTCCTTAGGCTCGGTGCTTACGCTGAAGGGATCAAATGTGGGTGGAGTTTGAGTCGGTGGTGCGGTATCAGTCTCCACTTGTGTGGCAGGAGATTCAGCAGCAACATTGGTTTTAGAAGGAGGGGTGGGTTCTTCGGTGGATAGAACTGTCTCTGGAGATGCATTGTCTGTTTCTTCTGAGGCATTATCTTCAGTAACGACGGTTTCAGGGTCAGGCTTTTCTGTTGTTTCAGGTACAGGCTGCTCATTGGTTGGAGTTGGAGCACTGGGGACTTCCAACTCCTCGGTATTTTCAATTGGTTTTAAGGATCTTCCAGTCAAAAGGTCCTGAATCGGTTGCCCGTCAATAAACTGAAGTTCGGAGATTTTCTGACCGACCTCGTTCCATTCTGTGCAGACACCATGCTCTAAGTTATTGCGAAAATTATAGTCAAATTGCTGTTGTCCGTTCGGGAACCAGCCTTTTGAGTTTCCTTCCATTTTATCATCAACAAATTGTGCGGTTAATCTTTTCTTCCCGTTATCATACCATATCGTCCGGAGACCATGCTGCTTATCCTTCTGATAAAAAAGCCCGAGTTTTTGTTGCCCTGTCCGGTACCACTCGGAAGATGGCCCTTCACGCAGACCGTGTCGATAAATCGTGGATGACTTCTTAGTTCCGTCGGCGTACCATTCTGTGGCTGTGCCGTGCGGTTTGCCTTCCTTCATTTGTACTTCCATGATTTTAGTACCATTGGGGTGCCATTCAGATTTAGGTCCATTGAGCTCATTGTTCGAGTAGGTCTCTTCGGCAAGTAGCTCCCCCGTAATTCTGAATTCACGAGAAACTCCATTCCTTTCCCCATCTTCATAGGAAATAATTCTTCGTTTTCTGCCGTTGTAAAAATACTCTGTGGTTATTCCGTGTCTTTTGCCTTTCTTCCAGGAAGAAACTGATTTTGTCGGACTTTGCTCAAAGGTTTCAATTGCTTTTCCAGAAAACAACGAATCTCTCTTTGTTGCGTTTCCATCGTCCATCGTTTTACGAACCAGTCCTTCTTGATCCATATCCAACCAATGAAGCATAACGGTTTCATCGCTTGAAGAACTCAAAGATGGAACTGATTGAATGCAGGAAGAAAAGGAACATGCTACCACTAAAGAAAACAAGAGAATGAGCGACTTTTTCATGAGTGAAATGATGACTTTACCTATGATTTCTGGCAAGAGGTTTTTATTCCAAGAATAAGAAGAGAAGTTTTTTTGAGAATGGCTGCGAATAGTTACCGAACTGATAAGACCAAAATTAAATTTTTGTTAGATAATTATCTGCAATAAATTCAGGAATCTAAGAGCCATCAGGATTGTAAAAAAATTCTTCAAGTTCGCGCCGTTCTTTTTTGGACGGTCTGCCCTTTGAAACTCTTTGTCCAAAGGGAGCGGATGGAACAGACTTTCTCTTCTTTTCAGCTTCGTCGTATACAGATTCAGGAGTTAAATCTTCCATGTAGTCTTCAACTAACTTTGCGGATATCCGCTTTTCTAGCAATTGAAGAACTTTTACCTCTTTTATTAAAGGCCCTAATTTGAAGGTTACAAGGTCCCCGCATCTTAATTCCCGCGAAGGTTTAGCATGGTTTCCGTTAACTGAAACCCAGTTCCTTTTGCATGCATCGGTTGCCAAAGATCTGGTTTTATAGGCTCGAACAGACCACAACCACCGGTCAACCCTTACTTTTTCTAAGGGCATGGGTCGTAATTATTTTACTGGAGAAAGACGAATTTCCATAGCCATCGCTTTTCCATTTTTTAGGACTACCTGAAATCTTTTATCTTCCTTTGATGGTAAGATTATTTTTTTAACCGTTTTGGGCT
>JBMYOA010000074.1:0-8078 GCA_049598825.1 Opitutales bacterium
CCTAATGGTAATCTTGTCAGATTTATAAACGAGATTGTTATGGAAGAGGAATCTGATCAGGCTTTTGGAAAGGGAAATGAAATAACTTACACCAGTCATTACCAAATTTATTTAGATGCCATGACCGAAGTGGGTGCATCGACAAATGTGGTCACGGAATTTGTGGAGGAGGTATCGTGCAAAGGTATCCATGCAGCTTTCAATTCCAGCAAGATTCCAGAACCTTCCTTGAAATTTATGAAGCATACTTTCGATCTGATCGAAAGGGGAAAGTCTCATGAAATTGCATCCTCTTTTGCTATCGGGCGGGAAAGTATAGTGCCCCTGATGTTTCAAAGGATTCTGGATCAGTCAAAATTAGGAGCTTATGAAGTGCCTGTCTTTCGTTATTATTTACAAAGACACGCAGAGCTCGATGGGGATCATCATGGACCGATGGCACTTAAATTATTAGAAAATATGTCTGCAGGTGATCCGGAGATAGAAAACGAAATCGTACAACAGGCAGAAAAAAGTATCGAACAAAGAATAATTTTTTGGGACGGAGTCCATGCCGCCTTGCCTTGAAGCTTTAAAATTGAAGGTTAAGCCAGTTCTATTTCGATCGTAAATTCATCCCTCGCGGAGGGGGCGACCAAGCGTGTGGTTTCGTTCGCTGGTGAATTAGGAGGAGACATCCATGGTTCTACACAGTAATAGGGGCTCTCAGGTTTAGTCCATGTTACAAAGGTTAATCGAGATCCCACTTCAGCTCCCCCTACTTCGGAAATGCGAATTGTTTCTTCTCCATTACCCAAACTTATTTCGGCAGAGGGCTCAGTGGTTTGGTTAAAAATATTATTGATCAGATCTGGTGCATCTAGGCGGTATGAGCCATCAGTCGATGGTACTTTTTTCGTCAGATTACCCTCTGGCTCGTATTGATAGACAGTCTTGGCGGGAATCTTTAAAGTATGGTCTGAGAGTGCTAAATCTTTTCGCCAGGGCACCTGAAAATAGGGATGCAGACCAGCAGACCACGGGATAGGAGTTCTCCCTTCATTTTCTAAAACAAGACTAATCTGAAGAGATAATTCAAGGAAATGATAAATAACGGTGAAGGTGTAGTCATAGGGATAGTATTCATTATCTTTTTGTATAAGTTCTGCCTCGAACCCAGACTGATCAATCGAACGGACAGAGAAATCAGCATCCTTAGCAAAGCCATGCATTGGCATATTGACTGAGGCACCAGATGACGGAGACCATTTGTCTTGCTCGCCGTCCTGAAAACATCTTCCTGCAAAAGGGAAAAGAATCGGAATACCTCCATGAACATTGCGAATGCCAGTGTCGCCTAGGGCTTCCGGCCAATGAATGACATCCCTTACCGAACCATCTCCCATGTTTAGGTGCCAATTCATGAGCAATGCACCCTGTTCGGGTGAAGCAAGAAAGGTGGATGGACCCACATCCCATCTTCTAATTTCCTGATCTTGATAGCTGATTTTTTCCATGTATTTCAATTGTCCATTCTTTCCTGTTTGCGCAAATACATTAATCAAACAAAATTACATATGTCCTTTCTATGATACCCAAATTATTAAAACTCCTACCAATTTGTTTTCTGTTCTGCGGTTTTCTGTGGGCTGAAGAAAATATGACTGATACAAATTCTTCTTCGCCCTCTTCTCTTTCTGAGGGAGAGGATGATGCGATAATTGCCTATCAGATCCCGATACGGGATCAAATTGGCCCACCTATTCTTGATATTTTACGACGTGGATTAAAAGATGCCATTCGGGAAAAAGCTGAGTTGGTTATTCTGGACATGGACACACCAGGAGGGGAGCTTGGAGTTACATTGGAAATCATGGAAGAAATCATCGAAAACCTAGAAAAGTTCGATGGGAAAATAATCACTTATGTGAACGATGAAGCGATTTCTGCGGGAGCATATATTGCGATCGCAACCAGTGAAATTGCCTTTTCGCCTAAATCACAGATTGGAGCGGCCGAAGCGGTAAGCGGCGGAGGAGCTAATATTGATTCGTCTATGAAGAGGAAGATTAATTCTTACCTGAAGGCCAAAATACGAAATTATGCAGGGGATTATCGTTACCGCTCACAGGTTATGGCTGCAATGATGGATGCCAATGAAAGCCTGATTATAGAAGGCGAGCCTCTAAAAACAGCATCAGGTAGTCTTATTAAAAAACCTGGAGAATTGCTTACGCTAACTGGACTGGAAGCTTGCCTCGAATATGGTACCCCCCCTGCCCCGTTATTAGGGTTTGGAGTTTATGAATCAGTCGAAGAGATCATGGATGAAAGATATGGTTCGGGCCAGTGGGAGATCAGAAAAATGGAGATTAATTGGGCGGAAGAAATGGGACTATGGCTAAATGGTATAGCACCTTTGATACTAAGTATCGGTTTGGTTTGTATATTCGTGGAATTCAAAACCCCAGGTTTTGGTATTTTTGGGGTCGTTGGAATTATTCTTTTACTTGTCTTTTTCGGATCAAAATATGTGGCCGGCTTGGCCGGTCAGGAAGAATTGCTGGTTTTTCTATTGGGTGCCTGTCTCGTGCTGGTGGAAATCTTCTTGGTTCCAGGTTTGGTGATTCCCGGAGTTTTGGGAATTGCTCTGATGATGGGCAGTATTTTTTGGGCCATGGTGGATGTGTGGCCAACTCCTGACTTTGAATGGAGTATGGAGGTTATTCGTCCTCCTTTATGGGAGATGTTGCAGACATTAGGTCTGGTATTTTTATTTGGTCTGCTAGTATCGAAGTTCTTACCCAAAACACCTATGTGGAAAAAACTTGTTCTTTCCACGACTCTTGGAAGTGACGTGGCACTTAAAGATGATCTGCAGAATCAGGAAGTTACCAATCAATTGATTGGCAAGCAGGGTAAATCTATTTCAGAATTGTATCCAGGAGGCCAAATAGAAATTGATGGTGTTCGCTATGATGCACGCTCGAACTTAGGTAAAATAGCCAAAGGTGAGAAAATTGAAGTTGTCAAAAAATCTGAATTCGAATTGGTGGTCAAATTGATAGATACATGATCGAAGTAATTGGAGTCTTATGCCTTTGTTATCTGCTCATCGGACTGGAGGCGATTGTGCCTGGTGGCGTTCTGGGAGTTCTAGGTTTCCTAGGTTTATTTTTCGCTGCCTACCTTGCTCAAGTTGAATTTGGCGGTTGGTTTGCTCCTACTCTCACTTTCCTACTGGGGGGGCTTGGGGCATTGATTTTGGTTTTTATGGAGTTTAAATGGTTATCCAAGAGTCCACTGGGAAAGCGGCTTTTTATAGACCGATCCATCGAGGGTGGAAGCAATAAGGAAGTGGCCACTTCTGAGGTATTGGGGAAAAGTGGCAAAACTCTCACCGACTTACACCCTGCAGGACGAATTCAGATTGAGCAGGAAGTATTTGATGCTGTCTCAGAAGACGGATTGGTACCAAAGGGAACTATTGTAAAAGTTATATCAATCGAAAACTTTAGTCTTAAGGTTCGGGTCGATTGATTTTGCATGGTTTAAATTACTCTCTATAAATACGGATAAATTTACTTAATTATGATTGAATGGATTATTATTGGATTGTTGGCCGTCATTGGACTGGTCGTATCACTTGTTATCATCTCGTTTTTCAACACCTGGTTGAAAGCATTCTTAGCGAAAGCAACCGTCGGGTTTTCCACCTTGCTGGCTATGAGACTGCGAGGGGTCCCTGTAGGCATGATCGTAGATGCAAGAATAACGGCCGTGAAAGCAGGCATTCCCTTGGAAACAGACCAACTAGAGGCTCATTATCTGGCGGAGGGTAATGTTGTTCAAACCGTTCAGGCATTGATAGCGGCCTCCAAGGCGAACATTGAATTAGAATTTGACCGTGCTTGTGCAATAGATTTGGCAACTCGTGGAACCAGCAAATCAGTCTTAGAAGCGGTGAGAACATCGATTAACCCTAAAGTGATTGATTGTATGATTGAGGGCCGAGAGACGATCGATGGTGTGGCCAAGGATGGTATTCAGGTAAAAGTACGAGTACGGGTAACTGTTAGAAGTAATTTGGACCGATATGTTGGAAGTGCTCAGGAGGAAACTGTGATTGCCAGAGTTGGGGAAAGTATCGTTTCCACCATTGGGTCTTCAGAAAATTATAAAGCGGTCCTTGAAAACCCCAATTCGATTACGGAAAAGGTATTAGATCGTGGCTTGGATCAAGGAACTGCATTTGAAATTCTTTCCATTGATATTGCGGATGTTGATTTGGGTGAAAACAGAGGAGCAGCTTTACGATCTTCTCAGGCTGCAGCTGATAAAGAAGTTGCCCAGGCCCAGGCAGAAATTAGAAGAGCAGCAGCAGTTGCTCTTGAGCAGGAAAATGTGGCCAAGGTCCAGGAGATGCAAGCCAAGCTAGTAGAAGCTGAGGCACAGATACCCCTTGCCATGGCAGAAGCTTTAAAGAGTGGAAATCTTGGAGTTATGGACTATTACAAGTTGCGTAATGTCGAGGCTGATACTGAGATGAGAGACAGTATCTCTAAAGGGTCAGATCAAGATTAAGTTAATTTGCCTGATTTATGCCTGACTTACCTCTAGATACGCTTTTTATAGTCGGTCTGCTTATCGCATCCTTTGTTGGAAAGTTTTTCCAAAAAAAATCAGGAGATGAATCTCCTTCAAATAATAAACCTATAGGTACACCGGAAAATAAAGAAAAGACTCCGACACTACGAGATGTGCTCAGGGAGGCTTGGGATAAGGCAAACCAACCTGAAGTTCTAGAACCTGAATTCACAGAATCGACTCCCCCACCCTTACCTTTTGAGTATGAAGAGGAAGGCATTAACGAAGATGAAGAAATTCGATCCGAGAAGATAGTTCCAGAAGTTTTGCCGCAAATGGAGAATAAAGTCCAATTAGGCTTTTCTACCGCTAATAATCGTAATCAGGGTAGGCATAATTGGATAAAAAAGGAGCTTTTTTCGAATCGTAATTCTCTTAAGCGAGCTTTCCTTTTAAAAGAGATACTCGACAAGCCCAAATCTCTTAGACCGTTCTAGATTCAGGTTTCCTTCGCTTTTTCTCTGGCATTAGAGTTAGGTAAAGTTTTTTTAGCAGATATGCTAAGCAACAGCTCTTTTTGCATGCATTTATTATTCCATTCGCAGGTGTTCGGAAATTGACACTTTTCCTTGGGACAATCTTCAATTGAACCCTTCTTTATTAAATTTTTTTTCACTCGTGTTATTACTTGCCTTGTCACTAAATAGAGTTTTTGGCAATGCTGAAGCCTTCATCCAACAGATCCTTAGTAAGCAATGATGACCGAGTCAGGTATGTTGATGGTACCACTTGTTTGACCATCTGGTATGACGAACAAAAGGAGATAATTGCTTTTGAAGTGATCTTTGGTTTGGTCGTAGACGAGTGGGCGTTTCTTTATCACCGAAAAGGAACGACGAGATATTGTAAGGTTGATGATGGTGATAATCGTATTGGACGACCTCAAAAACAGATCATGTCAGGTGTTTATAATCTACCAATTTCCAAAATTGAGGAGTTTTCTCAATTTGATGGAGATGTGCTTTTGGAGGAAAAGAATTTTGTCTTGAACATAATGAAAGAAAGGGGCGTCCAATAGCTTGTTGACCAATCAAAATTGTCACTTACTACTCTTTCCCTATCATTATGGTTTTTAAGTTCCTAAATCGGTATTTTTTTGGCGTTCTTTTTTTAAGTTTTGCTATCACTGTAGATGCTTCTGAAATCAGTATCGTCAGGGAGAATGGAAAGCTAATTATTAAAGCCGGAGATGATCTTTTCACTCAATATATTTACAAAGATGAGAAGCGTGCAAAGCCGATTTTATATCCTGTACTCGGTCCTTTCCAAAAACCAATGACTCGAAAATTTCCACTCGGAGAGAAGGGCGACGGGGAAGAACCAGATCATCCTCACCATACTTCTCTCTGGTATACCCACGGAGATGTAAATGGTGTTGATTTTTGGGCGGTTGGAGAGAATAAGGGAAAAATTATCCATCAAGAATTCCTCAATTTAGAGGGAAATACTTTTACTTCCTCAAATTTCTGGAAGGATGGGCAGGGAAAAACAATATGCCAGGACGAGCGAACTTTTCATTTTTATGAATTTACTAAAAATGAACGAGCTATTGATATTAAAATTACCCTGATGGCTACCGTTGAGGATCTCGTTTTGGGTGATACAAAAGAGGGTAGCATGGGAATTAGGATGGCTCCTGAGTTCCGCCTACGAGGAAAGGTGGCTCGCGGTTCATGCCTGAATAGTGACGGGGTTGTTGGCAAGGCAATCTGGGGAAAACGGGCCTCATGGGTTTCTTACTGGGCTATGTTCGATAATAAGGATTTCGCCATTTCGATATTTGATCATCCTTCCAATCCTCGACATCCTACTTGGTGGCATGCCAGGGATTACGGTTTGGTTGCAGCCAACCCTTTTGGTCAGCATGATTTTGAAGGGAAGCCCGAGGGGATTGGTAAGATGGAGCTTAAATTAGGAGAAAGCGTTACTTTTTTTTACCGTTTTTTGTTCCATCTGGGAGATCCCACCAAATCCGAGGTTTCCAAGAAATATATAGAATGGTCGAAGAGAAAAACCTGACTCTCATTCCTCCCATCGTAGTCCTAGTGATTTAGACAGATTGAGTGCGAATTGAAATACCTGTAGTCTTGTCGATAGTTCATCTCTTTGGATACTGAGGTACTGTCTTTCATCTTCTAATAACTCAAGCTGCGAGATTAAACCGGCTTGCAGACGTTCAAGTGTAGTTGCGTAGACCTTTTCAATCTCTTTTGAAGCGTTACTTGCAATAGAGTGCTCATTTTGGCTCATGATAAAAGATTTGGTAGACAGTTCAATTTCTTCGATAGCTAAATTAATAGACGCATTCCATTCATCTTTATAAAGCTCTGCTTGCGAAAAAGCTACTTGGCGGGCGATTTTTTTTGAGGGACTCCAAATGGGAAGATTGAGAACTGGTCCAAAGGATGCCTTCCATTGCCTAAAGGGAGTAGATAAATCTGAACCCATAGAGATGCCAGATGCCCGGAATGACAAGGAGGGATAAAGATCGTATTGAGAGCTTTTTTTCAGAAGAAGACTTTCTTTCAGTTTTGCCTCTTTTGCCTTGAGATGTGGCAAGTTTTTCAAAGCACGGGTTGGGAATACCTCAGGTAAAGAAGGGATCTCCATATCAGAGAGATTAATTATTTCAGGAAGCTGTGCTTGGAGGGGGTTGCCAAGCAATGAACAAAGTCGAATCTTAGCGGTTTCAAATTGTCTAAACACTTTCGACTGTTCCAGCTTTATTTGTTCAAGGGCAATCTTTTGCCTGGCGTAAGTTATGTTGTTATCCAAACCTGCCTGAACCCGTTGCCCGTAGAATACCAAACTTTTTTTCTGACTGGCTGTGGCTTCTTCCAAAATTTGCATTTCTTCATTTAGGGCACAGATTAAAAGCCAAAAGCGGGCTATTTCGTGAATGAAAGTTAACTTTGAGCCTTCCTTGAGATATTCAGCTTCCTGGATATGTAAAATTGAGGATTTCTTTAGCAGCCTCCATTTTCCCCAGAGATCTATTTCCCAATCAAACATGGCACCGGTTTGCCAATTAGGAATGGATTGCTCTACAAAACCTGACTCTCTCGTATTTTCTTTGCCCTCCTTGAACCCTAGTTGTGCATTCAGCTTTGGTTCTGAATCTGCAGTGGGCAAACCCGATTTGACTCTGACAAGTTCTACTTTAGCAAGCTGCACCTTCCAGTCGGGGTTCTTCAGAAGAGCTCTGCTTACTAGAGAATCTAGTCCATTAATTTTGATTATTGATTGAAAGAAGGGAACATTAGACGCGTTCGATTCACCTGAAAGAGAGAAGTGATGATCTGGGGGCGTATGACTTTCTGTCGTGGTGATATCAATGTGCTTTGACTTACATCCCCAAGACAAAAAAAGTAAAAATAAATAAAATTTAGGCATACTTCTCCAAAAATTAAATTAATTTAGAAGCTGTATTTGCTCAGCGTTAAGAATAAATG
>JBMYOA010000075.1:0-8070 GCA_049598825.1 Opitutales bacterium
CCGTAGTCTTGTTCGATTCGTTTATGGCCAGGCACTTCGAGCGAACGACCATCCAGGCCAAGTTGATGTAGAAGCGTGGCATGAATATCGGTGACATAGTGGGGATGTTCCACGGCATGGAAGCCGATCTCATCGGTTGATCCGTGTACCACACCTCCCTTGATTCCTCCTCCCGCCATCCATACGCTGAAGCCATAGGGGTGATGATCGCGTCCATCCGCACCCTGAGAGCCCGGAGTTCTTCCAAATTCGGTGGCGAACACCACGATGGTATCCTCAAGCAGACCGCGTTGTTTTAGATCCTGAAGTAAGCCGGCTGTGGGCAGGTCCACCTGGCCGGCCAGTTTGGCATGGTTTTTCTTGAGCTGAGAATGCTGATCCCATGCCCCGGCGGCACCGTCCCCATGCATGATTTGAATAAACCGAACCCCCCGCTCCACAAATCGGCGGGCGGCGAGCAATTGTTCTCCGAAGGGCCGGGTCTCTTTTTGGTCTAAGCCGTAAAGTTTTTTAGTGGCTTCGGACTCATCGTCAAAGTTGATGGTCTCGGGCACGGCACTTTGCATACGATAGGCAAGCTCGTAGGATTTGATGCGTGCTTCAAGAGCGGGATCGGAAGGATACATTTTGGCTGAGAGCCGGTTGAGCCGACCGGTGAGATCAAAGGTGGCTTTTTGTTCTTCCAGGCTTATTTTTCCTTCGGGCTTGGCAAAATTAAGTGGGTTCTTTGGGTCGATCTTGAGGTTGACCGCATCGTAGGCCGGACCAAGGTAGTGCCCGTCTCGTTTATCGAAGAACCGGGGGCCTATATTGATAAACTGGGGAAGATCATCATTGAGGGAGCCGAGTCCGTAATTGATCCATGCACCGATGGTGGGTTCATGGGGGTCGAGCATATGACGCCCCGAGTGAAACTGTACCTGGGCACCGTGGTTATTGTCGGTGGTCCACATGGAACGAATGATTGCAAGGTCATCCACCTGCTGTCCAATATGGGGAAACCAATCGCTGACCGCCGTTCCGCTTTGTCCGTATTGTTTATATCCAACCTGAAGTGGATAGAGCTTATTTCGTTGCTGCCCGTTGGCATCACCCACGACGACAACCCGCTGGTTTTCGAATTTTTCTGGTTCAAGAACACTGGCGTAAGGGGAGTCGGGTATTGACTTACCTGCATGGTCATTCAATGCAGGTTTGGGATCAAAGCTCTCCATATGGCTCACGCCTCCACGCATAAAGAGCCAGATGACACTTTTTGCTTTCGCTTTCGGAGCGGGGCGGGGGCTTCCCAGCAGGGTGTTCAGAGCCATTCCTCCAAACCCAAGACCTGTACCTTGGAGAAAACGGCGCCGATTGATGGAGTGGGCGATGGATGGATCAATCATGATAAAAACTAAACTTTAGCGGATGGTGAGGAAGTCATTATGTGTCAGTAGGGCGTGAGCAAGCCGATCCCGCTTGGGCATTTTATTGAGGAATTGGAGACACTCGTGAAGTTCTTCATCGGTGGGCATACGACAAAGAATCTTTTGAAACAGTTCATTAATGAAAGCCGTGTCTTCTTTGGGGCCTGTTTTTCCGAGAATTTCGCTTATCTGGATAGGCAATTTTGCGTTGCTCAAGGCAAGGGCCTGTTGGGGGACGATGCTTTCAGTACGCTCATAACAGGCAAGAATCTCCGCATCATCAAAAGTGGCCAGAAACTTTGACTGCTGGTCTCGGGAATGGAGAAAGTAAAGGGCTCGCCTGGTAGAATCTGGTGACGGATTTATAGAGGGGCCTCCCATTTTTAAATCAAGTTTACCAGCGATGTGGAGAAGGCTGTCGCGAATGACTTGGGATTCCATCCTTCGTGAATTCATACGCCAGTAGTACTGGTTATTCTTATCCGTTTTAATGGTCTTGGGATCGGCATGCAGGTTGGATGCAGTTCTTTTCCAGGTTTCTGATGTGAGAATGATACGGTGAATCTTTTTCATACTCCAGTCAGAGGCAATTAATTCACTCGCCAGCCAGTCGAGCAACTCAGCATGTTCAGGCTTGGGAATACGCCTGCCAAAATCAAAACTACTTTTAACCAGTGGTGTTCCAAAGTGTCGCATCCAGATGTGATTGATTGCGACCCGCGCGGCGAGGGGATTTTCTGAAGAAGTGATCCATTGGGCGAGAGCGAGCCTACGGCCAGTGCTTTGTTTCTCATAGATCGCGGAGTATTCAGGTTCTTTATCGACATTGGAAACGAGCGCCATTCGGCTTCCGCGAAGAGGGGTATGTTCACCGCCGTCCTCTTCAAGAGCTTTTCGAGCGTTGGCCAGATTTTTTTCGGCTGCAGCTTTCTTACCCGCTTTGGCCGTAAGGAGATCAACTTCGGCTTGTGCGACCAAATATTCCTTTTGTGAAACGATTGAATGGGATATGACCTCATTGTTGATATCGATCTCCGAATGCCGAATCATCCATTTGTCAGCCGCAATTCTTGCTTTAATGGCTTTTAGTTTTGCCAGAGTCGCTTTAAGTCTGGCCTTGGGCAGTTCAGTGGGATCAACCTTAACCAGGTTAGGGGAATGTGAAGTCGGAGGTTTAAGCTTGGTGTCGGCGGGAAGTTCCCTGACAGAAATCTCGTTGAATTCGGCAATCGCATCAAAAGCAAGCAATTCAATGCGGCCATCCTTGTATCTTTGGGGAAGTCGATGGCTGATTAGATGTTCATGATTAAGGGAAACATTGAGGAGATCTTTCTTGACCTGAAGCGTAAAGACATAGTTCGTATCCAGTTGAATTTGCTTTCTTTTTTGTGCCTGGGGTGGGTAGGTCATCCGGTTGTTTGTCCGGTGAGCGACTTGAACTTTTTGGGCATTATCCACTGCGGATGCGTAGACCACATGACCATTCTTACCCTCTTCATCAATGTCGAAACAGACACCGACGGACTTCCACTTTTTCCCTCCGGTGGTTCGAAATTCCATGGTTAGTTCGAAGTCCCGGGGATGAACTTTTAAACTGCGCACAAACTGATCACTCATGACCGGTTCAAGCTGAACGAGATTACCACCTTGATAGCGCCAGCCACCCCCAACGATTTTCCAGAGCTCAGGTCTTTCAGCCTCAAACCCGTCGGTAAAGGATTCTGCCTTTTGATTTACAGGGTTATCTTTTTTTACCTCCGGTGGTATTGCTTTATTCAGGGACTCGGCTTCCTGTAGCTCCTTGCGGGCATTGAGAATTTCGGACTCTGCAAGTTTGATTTGATCATTCTGAAAGTATGAGCGGGAGCCGGGTGCCCAGCTGCTTGGGGGAAGAGAGACGGTTTGGATTTCGGGAGCAAATTCCCGAAACATTTTGGGCACCAATGGTTGGATATTCTTTTGATCGTCCGGAAGAGCCGGGTCGCCCCGTTGGAAAAGAGAAGTTGTGGCGTTAAGGTCCCGATCATAGGCCCGCGGCAGTCCATTTTTGTCAAAATTGGTTTCCCCGGGGAGTGCATCGAGTCGAAGATGATGAGGTTCAAAAAAGGAACGGTAATTATAATAATCGACCTGACTGATGGGATCATACTTATGGTCATGGCATTTTGCACAATTCATGGTAATGCCGAGAAATGCCTTGGCTGAATGCTCGATGGTGGCATCGAGCCAGGTGTTACGGTTGAACACATAGTAACTGCGAGCGAGATATCCAGTTCCGGTGACGGCTTCGCGGCTTTGTGGGTCCAACTCATCTCCCGCGAGCATTTCCTGAATCATGCGGTCGTACCCTTTGTCTTTGTTCAGGGAGTTTATAATCCAGTCGCGCCAGTGCCAGAGATGTTTTTGGCTGTGGCGAAGCATACCTCCAAGTCCGTACCAATCAGAATATCTCCAAACATCCATCCAGTGCCTGCCCCATCTTTCTCCGTAATGTGGGCTTGCCAGCAGCTGATCGACTGTGTCTTCATAGCTTGCATTCGTGAGGAGTTGCTCAGTCGTGGGTGGCAAACCAATCAGGTCGAGATAAAGACGTCGTAGCAGAATTTTAGGTTCAGCCGGTGGCTGTGGTTTGAGGGCCATCTCCCGGTGTTTGGAATGAATAAAGGCATCGACCGGATTTTGATCGCTAACATCTTTGGGTAGGGGAGGCCGTTTGATTTTTTGATAAGCCCAATGGTCTTGGGGATCAGCTTCCGGTTTCTCTCCTTCAGGGACAGGAGCTCCGTTGGCAATCCATTCGCGTATAATATTTACCTCGTTCTCTAAAAACATGGCCCCTTCGTGTTCAGGCGGCATTCTTTCTTCAGGTTCCGTTGTGGTGATGCGGTAGATCAATTCACTGTCATCAGGTTTGCCGGGAATAATCATTTCCGCATCGATCATGGATTGAGCCGTATCGATCCGAAGCTTGGCCTCTTGCTTCAGGGCACCATGACAGTCAAAGCATCTGGAGGCGAGTAGCGGTTTCACATCCTGTAAATAATCCGGAGCTCCAAATATGAACGAATGGAGTCCTAAAGCTGGAAGTAACCAAGTAATTGGTTTCACTGGCCAGTTCGGATCTCCTGCAGGACCGGGTGATTAGTACGAAGATGTTCAGATAATTCTGTACGGGCCTGTGCCCACTTTTCGTTAATCAAGGCGTCGATAATGGCGTGGTGTTGGTGCACTGCCTGTATGGCCGCGTTCTCGTTTCCACCCTCCCATTCGAATAGGATGGAGTAATACTTTCCGTGACGCTGAAAAAAGTCGTCGAGGTAAGGATTGTCTGCAAGTTCGAGAAGGTATTGATGAAGGGAATTGTCGATCCTTACTTTCACCTTTCCATTTTTCGAAATCTGATTCGATGCTTTGATTTCCTGCAGTCTTTGTTTTGCTTCCGGTCTGGACAATTTGAATTGAGCCAGTTCCAGAGCTTTTAGTTCCATCACTTCGCGAACTTCGATGAAGGATTGGAGGTCTTTCTGCCTAAAGGGTTTTACCTGCCACCCTCTTCTGGGGATGTGCAGGACCAGACCTTCTCCTGCCAGTTTCAGAAGAATTTGGCGAAGGGAAGAACGGGAAAGCCCATGTTTGCGGGCAGTGCTTTCTTCACGAACGAAAACTTCTTTTCCAGACAGACTTAATTCAACGAGTTCACGGGTAATTTCAATGTTTGGATCGGGCAAGTCCTCAATCTCAAATGATCGTCTTTCGAGTGTAAGTGGTTTGCAAGTTTCCACTGGTTCCAAGCGGCCATTTTCTTTTTTGCGAATCAAGCCTTCCTCGATTAATCCATTAAGTGCTTTGCGGACAGGGGTGTAACTGACTCCGTAGTGACGACTCAGCCCATCCATTGTTAAGGGGCAAGACAGGCTATTGCTCAGTAATTGTGCACTGAGATCCTTTTCTATACGGGAAGCAAGTTTCATTAACTACCTACGATCTAAAGAAAGGGAGTTAACTTACAAGTTTATATTGTCGACAAAGTAAAAATATTATTTTTTCTGTTGGGTGGTAAGAGCAGATGGTTTTGATGCGAGACCCACCGTATTGACAGCTATAATTTCATACTGATTGAGCTCTTCCGTTTGTTCATCAATAAATTCCATTACATTAAGAGGCTGGGTGGGCGTATCGCTGTAAAGTAGTCCCTGAAATAGGGGTCTTCCATAACGGTTGACGAGTTTTTCGGGAACCTGTCCTATGATTTTCCCGTTCTTTTTAATAATGAAATGAGAAAGGCCACTTTCGATGTCTGCACGGGCTTGCCAGGTGATTCTGACTTTATTGGGAGTAGGGTTTGAAAACTTAATTCTCGTGGGTGAGGGAGGAGGGGTAAGGTCAGGAATTTCAGTGTCGCTGACATAATGCATCCAGGTCTTGGCAATCCGTTGGCTGGGTAACCAGACTCCTTTAAGCGGATCGCCTTTGTATTTTTGTACAGAAATTGCGGTGGTATCCAAAACAGGAGCAAGCCATGCCTGATCCTTTTTCATTTTACGGAGAGGTTGACTCGGCTTTGAGGGCAGGCGAGCAGTTAGGCATGCATCGAACCACGGAATGGCAAGATACCTTTGGTTGCCGCATTCATGAGAAGAAAGCGGGTCGATTGCTATTCCAACGAGTCCACCGGCTCCTCTTACTTTTTTGAAAAACTTTTGATTGGCAGACCACACCTTTGAAAATCTCCCTGTTTTTACGGTTACGCCTTCCTTGGTTCCCAGATTACACATGATGGGTACATGGAGTGAGTCAGGATTCAGTTTATAGGGTAAAATGGATTCCCTATCAGGGTTGGTTTCGAAGAGGGGAACCCCCGAGCGAAGCCAACAGGCAATTACCCGATCGGGGTAGAGTAAGGTCATCCCGCCTGCCCAATGGCCGCCACCACTATGTCCCCATAAGGCCCATGGAACTTTGCTTAATTCTGTATGACCGCTCATCTTACCAAGATCTTTGAGGGCACGAAGAAAAGCCTGTCCGGATCCGTTGCGTGGATCACACCAAAGTTGACAATTGGCTTTTTGAGGTTGCTCGTATGAGGGAGAGAGCAGGGCGCAGTCGTGCTTCCTGGCAACAGCTTGCCAATGTAAATCCCATGCACCCGTTAGGCCAGAGGCACAGGAACCCTCACCGCATCCATGTTGATGAACCACAATTCCTTTCAGAGTCTTGACTCCTTCTGGAATCCAAATGGTGAATTTAACCGGGAACTGAAGGCCTTGTGGATCCTTGGATGCTTCGTAGCGAACCCGATAGTAGGGGGGCTCAGCTTCCGGAAAAACATCGTAGGGTGGATTCTGGGCAAAGCAGAAAACTGCCGAGAAAAGAAAAAGAAAACTTACGGGTTTCATAACTATTGGATGTGAGGAAAGGGAATGCATGGCAAGTCAATGAAGGCTGCAAATGGTATTCAATTGTTTGAGCAACCGATGAATAAGGTTTGTTGGCAACTTGACATTCCAAAAGTTTGAGACTCAAATGAACAGAATTTTTACGCAAAATGCGGTTTTCATTTTTCACTTATTCGTGCTAACATCATTGAAATTTTAAATCCTCAGCCCAACTATATCTATATGCAACATTTCGAATGCGATAAAATCCAGTACGAAGGTCCCGACTCTAAAAACGCACTTTCTTTCAAACACTACAATGCGACGGAAGAAGTCGGCGGGAAAGCGATGAAAGATCATCTCCGGTTCGGTGCCGCTTACTGGCATGTAATGCGCAATGAACTGGCGGATCCATTCGGTGCGGGTACCGCTCAAATGCCCTGGGATGACAAGAGTGATTCCGTAGAGAACGCACTGGCCCGGGTGGATGTGTTTTTTGAGTTCCTCGATAAAATCGGAATTGATTACTATTGTTTTCACGACCGCGATATTGCTCCTGAGTTGAATGATCTCTCTGCATCGAACGATGCCCTCGATCAAGTGGTTGCTAAGCTGAAAGAGAAGCAGGCGGAGACCGGTAAACAACTACTCTGGGGTACCGCCTGTTTATTTGCACATCCCCGTTATGCCCATGGAGCTGCCACTTCTCCGGATGCCCGTGTTTATGCATATGCAGCGGCCCAAGTTAAGAAAGCGATTGAAGTGACTAAGGAACTTGACGGACTTGGATATACTTTCTGGGGTGGTCGTGAAGGGTACGGATCTTTGATTAATACCAACATGAAGCGGGAGCTTGATCACTTGGGAGCTTTCCTTCATATGGCGGTGGATCATGCGAAGAATATCGGGTTTGAAGGACCTTTTTACATTGAGCCAAAACCTCGCGAACCATCCACCCACCAGTATGACAGTGATTCAGCAGCCTGTCTTAATTTCCTTCGTGAGTATGGTCTTCTCGATCATTTCAAACTTAATATTGAAACCAACCATGCCACACTTGCTGGACATACGGTGCAGCATGACCTGACGGTTGCCGCGAATGCGGGTGCCCTTGGAAGTGTCGATGCCAATACCGGTGATACTTTAATTGGTTGGGATACGGATCAATTTCCAACCGATGTGTACATGACCACGGAAATTATGCTGGTACTCTTAGGAATGGGCGGATTCACTACTGGTGGGTTGAATTTTGACGCCAAGCGTCGCCGCGAATCTCATGAACCGATCGA
>JBMYOA010000076.1:0-7929 GCA_049598825.1 Opitutales bacterium
TATTTGTTGAACCTATCCCCTTACAAAGGAAATGCATCTTTGGCGAGAATTACTTCTCTTTAGGGGTAATGGAAATTCCTCTGTTGAGGTTAATTTTGATAAATTACATCGTTTGAGCTTAACTCAACCACATTTTCCCCAGGTCGAACTTCCACTTCTTTTGACCAAATCGTGACCACATTGGAAAGCACATCCTTATCGATACCTATGATATAATATTTTTCGTCCGGTTGGGCTCCCCGAAGGGCAGCCTCGCCGTACGGATCCGTACGAGCCTTGCTCACCTTAGCCTGAAGCAGAATCGACTTTACCCCCAAGGCTACTTCAGGAGCCTGGGATGCATTTTTCTCCGCTTTTGCCCAAAGCTCCGCCACCGACTTTAATTCACCGGCAACCGCTGGTCCGGCCTCCATGTTTTGAAGAAGATCATTAAGATTCTGGGTGGTAAGATAAAATTCGGATGCCTGGGCAGGTTCAAGTTTACCTTCAAGGTTAGGCTTACGGGCTTTAAATTTTAAGGTCGAAGAAGCTGAAGGTCTGGCAGTTGATTTTGGTTTGTCAACTTGAGATTGGGGTAGTGCAAACGAAGCTTGGTCAGGGGGAGCGGGGATGGAGGTTGTTCGTTCTTTTGTTGTTTGGGCGGGCTTCGGATTTTGGGAGGCTCGTTTAAAAATCTGACTAATTATGGATGATTCCGCCTCATTCCGAAAGTCTGAAAAAGTCTTGCTGGACATAGGATTACGGTTGGCCAAATTACTGGATTGAGTAGATTTAGTTTCTTTTTTTACCCCATTCTTAAGAAAGGATTGTAACTCATCATCGGTGGGCAAGGAATGAGTCGGAGATGACTTAATGAATTTAACAACCGGATCATTCTTTCCCTGAGAATGGATCAAGTTGGAACCATTTGCACGGGGAGATTTGCGAACATAATGGATTCTGCCGTTTTTGACCTGGTCAAATTTGTTTATCACGGGAAGCTTTCCAAGGGTATCCAAAGATTGAAAATGAGGACTCGCTAAATCGAGCAGTTTGTAGAATGAAATCTCTGCCGGATAAATGAGGGGAAAAGGTATTTCATTTGCAGGAGCAATCAGAAATTCTGAAGTGTCCAAATCGTCCATCCGCAACGGTTCCTGCGTATTTAGAAGATTTTCTACAGCAAAAGAAGAACCCAAAACAGCAGTCCCTGAGAAAAAACAGCTGATCAGGAATTGTGAAACGATAATGTAAGGGCTTCGTCTCATTTAATCACAAATTAGAAAGAATTATCTTTGAAATGCAAAGCTTTTCTTCTTGAAGGAAAGGTAATATAAGATTTTTTAATGTAATTTGCACAAACCCCACCCTTTGTATCGCATCAGCTTTCTGATCATATACCCAACCCTCTAATTATAACTATCTTATATGACTGATAATTCTCACTCGGACATCATGATCGAGACTGAAGGTCTCAGTAAGTACTACGGTGATTTTATTGCTGTGGAAGATCTATCCTTCTCGATAAAACGCGGAGAGGTCGTTGCATTCCTCGGACCAAACGGAGCTGGCAAAAGTACAACTATGAAAATGCTCACCGGTTATCTTGCCCCAACCAAGGGTACGGCAAAGGTTTGCGGTTTGGAAGTTGCCGACAACCGGGATGAAGTGGCCAACCGGATCGGTTATTTACCTGAGAACGGCCCCCTTTACGAAGAAATGACCCCCATCAGCCTCTTAAACTTTTTTGGTGACGCAAGAAGTATTCCTGCCGCACAAAAAGCAAGTCGTATAGAACAGGTTATCGATCAGTGTGCTTTACAAACTGTGCTCAACAAGCCCATTGGTAAGTTATCACGCGGATTCAGACAGCGTGTGGGTATGGCCAATGTATTGCTTCACGAACCGGATGTTTTAATTATGGATGAACCGACCGCAGGATTAGATCCGAATCAGGTTCTTGAAGTAAGAAAGACCATCAAAGGTCTGGGTAAAACCATTCTTCTCTCCACTCATATTTTACAGGAAGTTCCGGAGGTAGCCGACCGAATCATTTTGATCAATCATGGCAGACTCATTTTTGAGGGAACTCCTGAAGAACTGAAAAGCGAGTCGTCCTTGGACTCATGGTTCAACCGTCAAACAATGGAAGCAGCCTAGGGTTGTTTCCATTCACGCTTACTAATTTCTCATATTATTGATTTATGAACAAGAATGCTATTATTGCTGTTTTTAAACGAAACCTTGCCTCTTATTTTGGAAGTCCGAGCGGGTATGTTTTCATTTGTGCTTTCCTCCTAGCCAGTGGTTTGGCCGCTTTTTGGCCTCAGGAGTTTTTTGATTCCAACCTCGCCAACCTCGATCAGCTAAATAAATTCCTTCCGCACATCCTGCTCGGGTTCATACCTGCTATCACCATGAGTGTGTGGGCGGACGAGAGAAGGCAGGGCACGGACGAACTCCTTCTCACCTTACCCGGTAGTGACTTTGATGTGGTACTCGGTAAGTATTTCGGAGCCGTCGCCATCTTTACCGCTTCCATCGTTATTTCGCTTCTCGCAAACTACTATGTGCTTGGACAACTAGGAAACCCTGACTTTGGTCTGCTTTTTTCCACCTATGTTGGTTACTGGTTTGTGGGACTAAGTATGCTTGCCATTGGCATGGTTGCCTCCTTCCTCACTGCCAACCTGACAGTAGCCTTTGTTCTCGGAGTCGCGTTCAATGCTCCGATTGCCCTACTATCTGATTCCGCATGGGGTATCTCCTACAACTTCCTCGATTTCAGCCGTGGTATCATCAGCATTTCAGGAATTGCTTTCTTTCTCGGAGTGGCAATCGCCATGCTTTACCTCTGTTCCATTTTGATTGGGCGACGCCACTGGGTGGGTAGCACGAAAGGATCGTCAAAAGTAACTCATTTCAGCATTCGTGTGGTTGCTGCCGTTGTCATCGCTTTGGGGCTCACTCAATTTTTCCGTTACAATGATGTCATTCGTATAGATTCAACCGAAGAACAACTGAGCAGTCTTTCTTCCGGTTCGATCAATGTGCTGAAAAACCTTAATTCTCAGGTCGAAATCGATGCCTTTGTCTCTCCAGCTGATGCCATGCCTGAACAGTATGTGCAAACTCGCATCAATTTACTGACCGCCCTTAAGGAAATTGATCGGGAGAGTAAAAATGTACTGGTCAAGATTCATGAAATTACCCCGGAAGACAATGCATCCGTTACAGCGGAAAAATACGGGGTGGAAAATCAAAATGGAATAAATCCTCCACTCTTTGTCCAAGAGGACGGTCGTTTTATGCCTTGGCAGAAAGATTTGTATCTTGGTCTTGTTTTTAAAGGAAACGGATCCCAGCAAACTATTCCCTTTCTTTACAAAGGTCTGCCTGTTGAATATGAAATCATGCGAACATTGAGTTCGGTAAGTGGACCGGTTTCTAAAAAGAAACTAGGCGTTTTTGCAACGGATGCTCCCTTGTTAGGTACAGGTGGGATGGGCATTATGGGATTTAACATGGGTGGCGGAACACCAGCTTGGGAAGTCGTCACTGAATTGCGCAAGCAATACGATGTTCAGGAGATCACAGGAGGTGAGATTTCAAAAGATGATTATGATGCCTTGCTCGTCGTACAGCCAAACAACCTCGACAACGAAAAACTGGACGACCTGATCGCTGCGATCAAATCAGGAATACCGACCGCTATTTTTGAAGACCCTCTGCCTCTGATCCAAGGTGGACTGACCGGGACCTATGATCCTCGTAGAAATAATCAGGGAGGTGGAGGCCCAGGGCAACCCCCTCCCCCAGCCCCGGAGAAGGGAGACTTGAATAAATTATGGGAACTTCTTGGGATACATTTCAATGTCAACCCCAAGGAAAGACTGGCAGCGATTATAAAAGAACTGAATTCCCTTCAGGTTAATGCAAGTAAAAGTCTCGCACCTGCAAGAGCCAGGTTTCCGGAGGTCGGAAAATTCTTTGGAAAGTTGGACGAGTTGGTCAAGAAGGCATCGGAATTTGATGCCAGACTCAACGCGAACGCTCCGCTATCTTCGAGCGACTGGGATAGCTTAAAATTGGACGAATTGCGAAAGACAGTCCAAGACCTTGATTACAATCATCCGATTCGGAATTTTGTTGAGCAACGTCTTTTGGCCAATGTCGAAACTCGTCTAAACGGAATGGGTAAAAGAGTGGTGAGAGATCCATATAATCCATTCCCTAAAATTCCCAGATCCGAAAACTTTCCGGATGAATTTGTCTATGTAGGAGGCTTGCCCAACTCTTTTGGAGATGGCCCGGAGACATCCGAGCTTCAATATTGCTTATTCACTTGCCCGGGTTCCATTTATCCGAAAGGCAATTCGGCTCTCACCTTCAAGCCCTTACTTTCCACGAGAGGTGGAAATCTAGCCGGGACTACTTCAGTTGATAATTTCTGGACAGGTGGCGTATTCGGAACACCAAGAAGATTTAACCCTGACCGAACCATCTACCCCGGAACGGGTGACGCTGAAGTTATCGCTGCTAACATCTCAGGTGCGGTCAAGGATGGCAATCAGACCAATCAAATGAATGTTATCCTGGTTGCAGACTCAGATGTCCTTGCTGATCCTTTCTTTAATATCCGCAGTCGCGGACCGGACTCTGACTTCCCACTCGATGTCGACAATGTAACCCTCTGCTTAAACCTTATCGACAGTTTAAGCGGTGAGGACAGTCTCCTCGAAATCAGAAACAGGAGAAGGCTTCACCGCACTCTTGAAGAATTTGAAAAAAGCATAGAAGCCGCCCGTGAAGTCGCAACCCGTACTATCAAGGAAGCTGAGCAATCAATCCAGCAAGTTCTGCAGGATGAAAACCGTAAGCTCAATGAAGCGCTCGCTGAAGTTCAAGGTAGTCAAGGCTCGATGACACAAGGACAATTTATGCAAGTGCTACAAACGGAAGCTGCTAAACTTCAAAAGAATTTGGCGAAAAAGGAACGCGAACTTCGCAAGGAAAGTAATACGAAAATCAAAGATGCTGAAAGAAAACGTGACCGTGAAATTAAAGCGAAGCAGGAAAGCATCCAAAGACTTTCAGTATTCTTACCCCCTCTTCCTCTTCTAATTATTGCTTTTGTGGTTTTTTACCGAAAGAAAAAAGCAGAAATCCAAGGTGCCTATTCTTCCAGAGTAAGATCCTAAGAAAACAGCCTTCACTTATAATTTTTTGATTTGGTTATCATGAACGAAAACAGTAAAACAATCCTTTTTATCGCCGCGGCAGTCGCTTGCGTGGCTCTTGCTTTTTATACCGCTCCGGACGCTCGGGACCCTAGTGCAAAGGGAAGTAAAATGGGGCAGGCTCTTTTTGAAAGCTTTGATCCCCGATCCGCAACGGGTATTGAAATCGTGGAAATTGATGAAGATGACCTCGTTTCCAAGTCTATTGAGGTTTCGCAGACGGAAAAGGGATGGCTCATTAAAAGACCAGGAAAAGTGGATTACCCGGCAAATGCTGACAATCAGGTGAAAAATGTCTCCTCCCTTCTTTTCGACCTCAGAATTATAGATCAGGCTGCCGAAGGAGCTGGCGAACATGCAAACTTCGGTGTGCTCGACCCTTCCAAGGCTAACCCTAGTGATGCTGGAATTGGTAAGATGATTGCACTGAAAAACAACACGGGAGCGAACTTGGCACAGTTAATCATCGGAAATGAAGTCGAAGGCCTCAGCAATACCCGATTCGTCAGAAAGCCTGAGGAAAATGCGGTTTATCGAGTTGAACTGCAAAATGTCAATGATGTCACAACCAAGTTTGTTGATTGGGTGGAGAAAGATTTCCTGGATATCGATAAATGGAACATCAAGCAGGTAACTTTTGATAATTACGAGATCAAGGACGGCAAGATCGCACCCTCAGCCAAACAAGTCCTCGATTATGATAATTCCGAATGGAAACTTGTGGGCTCAAATATTTCAGAAGACGAGGAGCTCGATAAAGAAAAGCTCGATGATATGAAGGATGCTTTTGACGATCTTGAAATCATTGATGTGGAAAGAAAGCCTGAAATTCTGATATCAAGTCTTCGCAAAGGAAGCGAATTCGTGGATGCAAATAACATTCAGGAACTGCAAAGTAGTGCCAATTCCTTGATTCAAAAAGGGTTTCGCCCGGTCAATGAATTGGACAAAGATGGCAAACCCCTCTCCTACCCCAACGGAAAACCAAAGTTAAAGGTAGTTTCACAAAAAGGAGAGGTTCTTGTCGGAATGAAAGATGGAGTTGAATATGTACTTCGTTTCGGAGAAACCTACCGCGGACCTGAAGATGACGAAAATTCAACTGGCGACAGCCGCTACATTTATGCCTATGCACGGGTAAACGAAAATCTTTTGGAACAGCCAGTTCTCGAACCCGTCCCAGCACCTTTAGTGCAACCTAAAGCAGATGGAAACGCGTCCATAACATCTCCTGCGACCGAAGACTCAAATGGGTCCAAGGGCGATACTGGCGACAAAGGGGAAGAAGGTAAACCCTCCGTTCCATCGATTACACCTCCAGGCCCCCCACCCAGCTTCACTCCACCGTCCCCTCCTCCGAACTTGACTCCTCCTCCTCTGCCAACCCCCGAGGCTGTTAATCTTGTAGAATCCAATGCGACTATTACGGAAGAAAAGGCCGATGACAGTTTTGCTAAAAAGAAGGCTGACCGAGATGCAGAGATTGCCCGCATCAAGGCTTCAAATGCCCAAAAACAAATGGAATACCAGGGAAAAGTCACCAAGGCACAAACGAGAGTCAATGAACTCAATGAGAACTTGGCCGGTTGGTACTATGTTATTTCCAATGAGGTGTACGAAAAAATTCGTTTGGATCGTACTGATTTCGTAAAAGCCAAAGAAAAAGAGGAAGGTGATAAACCTGAAGAAGTTGAGGCTTCTCATATCCTGATATCGTACAAAGGAGCTGACCGTGCGGATGCGGATATTTCGAGATCAAAGGAAGAAGCAAAAGCCGAAGCTGAAAGGATCCGTAAATTAATCGTTGATGACGGAAAAGATTTTGCAGAGATGGCAAAAGAACATTCAGACGGCCCAAGCAGCACAAAGGGGGGCGACTTAGGAAAGTTTAAATTTGAAGTCATGGCTAAACCCTTTTCTGAAGCTGCTTTCGCACTCGGAATTGATGAGGTTTCCGAAGTTGTTGAAACCGGATTTGGCTTCCATGTGATTAAAAGAACCAACTAATTCAGATTCATTTACTTTAGAAGCCTCTCCTGCTCATAAGTGGGAGAGGCTTTTTTCTTTCACGAACATGACTTATTGGATAGGTTAATAATTCGATGGCACTTCCATTTCTCCAACGGGCTAAAACTCCCATTCACGCAAGAATTCAATCCGATGATGCCACGCGCCTGCGACTGAAATACGATACCTATTATCATATATTTGAAAAACAGGAAGGAACCCGGGTTTGGAAAGAAGGTAGGGAGTTCATTATGTTATCTAGTAATGATTACCTTGGTCTAACCCATCATCCAAAAGTTAAGGAAGCAGGCCAAAAAGCAATTCAGGAATGGGGAGCAAGCACTACCGGGGCACGACTAGCCAATGGAGGAAGAATTTTTCATCGTGAACTGGAAGAGGAATTAGCCGCATTTGTCGGTAAGGAAGCATGTCATGTTTTTTCCGCAGGTTACCTCGCTTGTGCTTCAGCTGTTACCGGATTTGCGGATCGTAAAGATATTCTTTTTGCGGACAAGAACCTGCACTCTTCGCTATGGAGCGGTATCAAGCTCAGTGGTGCTAGGTGTGAACGGTTTGCTCACAACAATCCTTCCCATTTAAAAGAGCTCGTAGGTTATGAGGAAAAAGATGATGCTAAAATCTTTGTGCTGGAAGGTGTTTACTCCATGGAAGGACACATAGCAAAACTTCCTGATTTCGTTGA
>JBMYOA010000077.1:0-7922 GCA_049598825.1 Opitutales bacterium
AAGGAATATCCTCAATGCTTGGTTCTTCTTCAAAATTTTCGTAGTCTGCTTCTTGATCCATGAATAAATAATTAATAGTGTTAAAAGAATGTCAAAGCCTTTAGGAATTGAAGATTTGCTTTTTTTAATAGTTATTTAGCAAAAGAGCCTATTTCTCGAATGATATTTACGGACTAAAAACAACAATGAAATTAAGACTAAACTTTATGCTTTCATTTTTATTTTTAAATTCAGCTCTTTTACTCTTGTCTGAATCAAACCAAAGTCGGATGCCTTCGCTTCAAAGAATTGGAGATGATAAATTTAGATTTGGAAAAGTTATTATTGATAAAAAAAACCGCATTCTCGAAATAAACGCCACTTCTAACCAAAGAAATGGATTAATCGAGTATGCTCTTGTGCATGAATCAGGAAAAACACATGAATCGCTTTTTCGTACCAAAGTGCGCCCTCAAATACTTCATGCCTGTTTTCTGCTATTAAGGCACCCACAAGAAGATCGCTTCTTCGAAAACTTATGGTCCGAAAATCCAAAAGAGTTAGATTTTAGCAAAAGTAGAATCAAAACAGAAGTGGAATGGGATCATAATGGGAGCCCAGTCATCTGCACACTCGAAGAACTATGCTTCAATACAAAAAATAAAAGTAAGCTCAAAAGGGGAGCTTTTATTTTTAACGGATCCAAAAAAATAGAAAATTCTTACCTTGCAGAAATTAGCGGATCAATGATTGCCGTTTATGCAGATGAAGAGGCAGTCATAAATAGTACGGATCATGATAGTAATAACGACGATGTCTGGATAGCTAACGAGAAACAAATGCCAGAATTGGAGTTGCCTGTTCTCTTGCGCTTCCTCTTGCCTAACTCTGATTGAATTTGTAAGGTAATCTCATGAAATTTCTCTTAACGCCTACACTTTTCTTTGGTTCTTTTATTGTTGGATGGTGCGTGAAACCTTCGATCAACCTTTCGATAAAGCAGGAGATTGAAAGATCCTTAGATCTGGGGTTGAATTGGCTGCAAAAAGAGCAAAATGGGAGCTCCGGGAATTGGGGAATTGAGGAGTATCCTGCTTTGACTGGTTTGGCTGTCAGGTGTTTCTTGGGTCATCCTTCTCCGCAAGTTCTTAAGAAATATGAAAAAACTCTTGAAGGAGGACTTGGTTTTATTCGATCCAAAGTACAATCAGATGGTGGGATTTATGGGAAAGGTTTAGCTTCCTATAACACTTCCATCTGCATGATGGCTTTAATGCAGTCCAAAAAACAAAAGGACGAATCGATCATCCAAGCCGCCCGAAAATTTTTGATAAACCAACAATCGGATTTTGATGTCAAAGGAGAGACCGACAATGTTTTCGATGGGGGGGTGGGATACGGATCGAGATGGGCCCATTCAGATCTTTCCAATACCCACTTGGCTATGGAAGCCTTATTCTACGCAAAAAAAACTTACCAAAGCAAAGAAGGGGAGGGTGTTGGGCTTGATTGGGATGCTGCGATTACTTTTGTAAGTAAGTGTCAAAACTTACCCTCTACCAATCAAGAGAAATGGGTCAGTGATCACCAAGAAGATCGCGGAGGATTTGTTTATTTTCCAGGGAGTAGCATGGCTGGGGAGCGGCAAAATGAAAATGGGTCGACCGCTTTGCGTTCTTACGGGAGCATGAGTTATGCAGGTCTGCTCTCTTTCATCTATGCAGAAATGGATTCACAAGATCCACGAGTGCTTGCGGTTAAGGAATGGCTAACCAAGCATTACACCATTAAAGAGAACCCGGGAATGGGACCTCAGGGATTATTCTACTATTATCATACGATGGCCAAAGCCCTTACTTTATCAGGAATTACAACCATCAAGGATGAAAATGGAGACCCCAAGGATTGGCGAAAAGAACTCTGCTTTCATCTTTTAAATTTACAATCCAAAGATGGGTCTTGGGTAAATGATAATGGCAGGTGGTGGGAAAAAGACCCCGTGCTTGTTACATCCTACGCATTGTTAACCTTGGAGCGTATTTACTATTCTTTGTAAAGCCGTGAGATTTGGGCTCTTAAGTCTTTGCCTTTTTGGTTTGGTCTTCGCTACAGGACAAACTTATGCGAAATTGCCACAGTCTCCAGATCTTGAAAAACCAGGGAGTCCATTCATTTACGGGCCCTTATCTGTCGGAGATTCACGGGAGGAAGTGCTCTCGAAGTTGAGAAAAAATGGTTTTATTCAGATTTACGAAGAGAAGGCAGCAGGGGTTGTTAAATGCGCAGTCCGATGGGATGGGATACGATATGAACTAACCAGTAAAGTAATCGACGGCAAACTCGCCTTATGTCTAATTGAAGGAAACAAAGGATGGCAGGATTTTCATTACGATGATGTAGTTTCAAAAGAGTGGAAAACCCTCAAGGATCGCCTGATCAAAGCTTACGGTAAACCTACTGAATCTCGAGACTTCCCAGAAATTTTTGATGTCCCAGTCAATGATCTTGGTGGAGTAATCACGGATGTTTGGAAACTTAGCGATCGGATGCTGATGCTCTCTGTAAGAAAGTATGAAGCTAAAGATTGCTGCACCGATCAGATTTTGGAGTTCTCTTGCTGTACGCTGCTAATCAAACCTAATCAATCTAAACCCTCCTTATCCAAATAGCTAAAACTGTGGGTATAATATCAAAATTCAAAAGTGGTTTCAAAAAAGGGGCGGATGTTCTGCAGAGTGCATTTAGCAAAGCAGTGGGTCGCGATCTACTTGATGAAGATGATCTGTTGGATTTGGAGGAGGCTCTTTACCAAAGTGATTTTGGGGTAGAAACAACCGAAGAAATAATTTCAAGTATTCGGGAAGCCCATCGTCACGAAAAGCACTTTCGTGGTGAGGATGCTAATATTATCGCACGCGAAATTTTAAGGAGAATTTTGGATGGTTCTGAAGGAACTCTGCCTGATCGTTCTGAAGCAGTACCCGAAGTAATCTGTCTTATAGGAGTAAATGGGTCCGGTAAGACCACAACGAGTGCCAAGCTTGGATATAGGTTTAAGCAAAATAATTCTTCTGCTATTCTCGCTGCTTGTGATACTTTTCGTGCGGCGGCTACCGAGCAATTGGTATCATGGGCAGAGCAATTGGACTTGCAGATTGTTTCCGGTCATCACGGTGCAGATTCTGCCGCGGTTGCTTTCGATGCCTACTCTGCCTGTGAATCAAGGAATTGCGATCGCCTCATCATCGATACGGCAGGGAGGTTGCATGTTAAAGAAAACCTCATGGAGGAACTTTTTAAGCTCAAGCGTGTCCTGCAAAAAAGGAACCCTTCCGCTCCACATCATTCATGGCTAGTTATTGATGGCTCAACAGGAACCAATGTTATTGAGCAAGCTAAAGTTTTTCATGAAAAGTTTGGACTCACTGGTCTTGTAGTAACAAAACTCGATGGTTCTTCAAAAGGCGGGGCACTGGTTTCCATTTTTCGCAATATGAAATTACCTATTTATTTTGTAGGTCTTGGTGAAAAACCTGATGATCTCCAACCATTTTCTATTGATCATTATCTAGATTCTATTCTGCCAGAAGAAAAGATAGTCAACCCAGCTTAATACTATCCAGCTTTTGAAATCCATGAGTGAAAATCAACAACTCGAAGTTGAATTGGGAGATCGATCCTACTCTATCACAATCGGAAGAAATCTCAGGATGTCGCTCTGTGAGAGCAGAGATCGATTCATTGCTGAGGGACGGAAAGTAGTAGCTCTGGCAGATAAAGGTTTAGCTGAGACGAATACTTCCCTGGTTAAGGAATTTTTGTCGGAGATTCCTTACCTTGAAATTCCTTCGGGAGAGCGTTCAAAATCTGTTGAATGGTTAAGTAACGGATGGGATTTTTTGGCATCCCATAAAATTGATCGTACTGGTGTTTTATTTGTTTTGGGCGGAGGGGTGAGTGGAGATTTGGCAGGTTTTTTGGCCGCAAGTTATTTAAGGGGTATTGAGTTTGTTCAAGTCCCGACCACATTGCTTGCAATGGTGGATAGCTCGGTCGGAGGGAAAACTGGAATCAATCTGTCGGCAGGTAAAAATTTGGTCGGTGCGTTTCATCAACCTAGCAAAGTCTTTATTGATTTAGATTTGCTGGCGACCCTGCCGGAGAGAGAATTTTCCGCAGGAATGGCCGAGGTTATTAAATATGGAATGCTCGGAAATTCTTCGCTTTACAAAAAGTTATCCGACCTGCCAGAAAATCTTTCTTATCAAAATCAGGAATTATCAAGTATCGTCTATCAGTGCTGTTTGGATAAAGCTACCATCGTACGGGATGATGAGCGAGAGTCCGATTCAAAAGGGGGCAGGGCACTGCTTAATCTGGGTCATACCTTTGCTCATGCAATCGAAGCAGTCGCGGGTTACGGTCAATACCTCCATGGAGAAGCAGTTGCTATTGGTCTAGTTTGTGCTTTTCGATTATCTCAAAAATTAGGATTTTGTGGAAATGATTCTGAGTCCCAATTGCTTACGCTTCTTAAAGGATATAATCTGCCTACGGATTTGAAAAACCCACTGCCAGTGGAAGATCTGTTAGACTCTATGAGGAGTGATAAAAAAGTGCATAAAGGATGTCTTCGGTTTATCATTATGAAAGAAATTGGACGATCATTCATCGAGGAATCAGTGGATCTAAAATATATAACGGAAGTTCTTAAATCAATAGGGGCTCAATAGGAGAAACTTTGTGAATGTGGAACATGATCTGGTTCGTGCTTATTTCGAAGCTAATGGGTTTTGGGTAAGATCCAGTAAAAAGACCCTAACTAACTATAAAAAATCCGTATTGCCACTGTTTGAAATTTTAAACTCTTCAAATACCGGGACCAGTTCAGATATCAGTTTTCGTTTATTTACCGGAGATTTAACAAGAATTAGAACGGCCTGTATTTGTTTATTGGGTTGGGAAGATTCTGCTTTTTCAAATGAGCTCCTTTCCAGTGACGCTAAACTTATTAAATTTTTTCGAAAAGAAGTGGATCCTCAAAGAATTGAGGCGAGTTGTTCGCAAATGTTAAATCCTGCAAAAGAAAATTTTCTTATCCTGGTGGTTCCAGCCCTTCCAAAAGCGGAGAGTAAGTCCATCGAATTATTTGACTCTCTTAAAGAAAGCGGTGTTTGTGGTGTTATTACTTTGAGTTCAATCCTGGAAAATCTCTTGAGGAATACATCAGCGAATATCGAAACAAATGATAATTCTGCTTACCATTTACTGAGACTGCTGAAGGCATATGGGTTGGCAACGGAACCGCAATTAGATATTTTTGTGAAATAACATAATGAGTTTAGCTATTCATAATACGGCAGTTGTTAGTCCTGGTTCCATCTTGGGTGAAAATGTAAAGGTAGAGCCTTTTGCAGTAGTTGAAGAAGGTGCACAGGTTGGCGATAATTGCCTTATCGAGTCACACGCCGTCATCAAAAAATGGGCAAGAATCGCCAATAATGTTAGGGTGGGGCATTTCAGCGTTGTTGGAGGAGACCCTCAGCATCTTACCTTTGATTGTGTTACTCCATCTTTTGTCACAATAGGAAGTAGCACGCGACTTGGTGAAAGTGTTACCATACACCGATCCATTTATGAAAATAAAGAAACGAAAGTGGGAGATGAGGCATTCTTGATGGGGAATACTCATGTTGCTCATGATTCAATTTTAGGAGATAGAACTATCCTTGCAAATGGAGTACTATTGGGTGGGCATGTCGAAATTGGTGACGATGTCTTTATTGGTGGAGGTTCCGCGATTCACCAGTTTGTTAGGATTGGTTCGGGGGCGATGATCGGGGGTCTTGCTGAAATATCGCAAGATGTTGGTCCTAATCTTTTGGTGAGCGGTCGTAATCATGCATGTGGATTAAACAATGTAGGGCTTAAAAGGCGAAATATTGAAAAAGAGGATATTAAATGCTTAAAACAACTTTACAGAAAACTATTAATGTCTCCTGTTAATGTTAGAAAGTTGGCCAAGGAGAATCTTGAACAGCAGAGTAAATGGGATTCAAAGCTAGTTCGTGAGTTCCTAGAGTTTTTTACGACCGGTGAGCGGGGTTTTGCCCGCTTTCAAAAGACTTAGGCACGATGAGAATTGGAAATGAAAAACTCATTTTGGTAACTCCCGACGCAGGAGTAAAGATTAAGGAACTTATACAGCGGGAAGAAAAGGGTGATTACTTGCGAATTAAAATTACCGGTGGGGGGTGTAACGGTCTTTCATACAAAATGAAATTTGTGGATCAAGGTAAGGATAAAGATATTTTGGTCGAGAGTGCAGGTCAGTCTGTATTGGTTGATTCAAAGACTGCTCTTTACCTGCGAGGTACCACCTTGGATTATTCGAATAAGTTGGTTGGTGGAGGTTTCAAATTTACTAACCCAAATGCTAAGGCAAGTTGCAGTTGTGGAGAAAGCTTTAATCTATGAAATCATGACTAGAAAAAGTGCTTGCAACGGAGCATAATATATCACAAAAAAGCAAATAACATTTTGATTCCCCCGACTACACATACAACCACATGGTAAAGAAACCAGGTGGAAATAAACGGTACCAGCAAAACCGTAATTATATACGCAAAAACGATAAGATTAGAGCTAGAGAAGTTCGTGTTATCGGTTCAGATGGTGAGATGCTGGGGGTGATGCCTCCCGAAGAAGCACTTAAGGTAGCGAAGTCTGAGGGTTTGGACTTAGTTGAAGTCGCTGCTTCCGCTAGACCTCCTGTCTGCAGAATTCTTGAATTTGGTAAATATAAATACGAGCTTAGTAAAAATAAGCGGAACAAGGAAAAGACTTCCAAGCGAATTAAAGAGGCCAAGTTCAGACCGCGGATTGAAGAACATGACTACATGACTAAAGTCCGTCGTAGTGAAAAATTCTTACATCAGGGAAACAAGCTTAAGATTACACTCATGTTCCGGGGTAGAGAAATGGAGCACATTAACCTAGGTATGGACTTGGTTAAACAAGCGATCAAGGATTTGTCAGGGGTAGGGAAGGCAGATGACCAACCTAAGTTAAATGGTAGGTTTATCATAGTTACACTCTCTCCTTTACCGAAAAATCAAAGATCCCTTCGTTTTAATTCTTTAGAGGACCTTGAAACTGAAGAGCCAGACGACGCTTCTGAAGAACTTGATGATTCCGCGGAAAAAGAGGAAGAGGATCAGGAAGAAGAAAAATAATCCGTTCAATTCGGTGCATGAGCATCAATTTATTTTTGCTGGTTGGTTTAGGTGGAGGCTTGGGTTCCCTGGCAAGGTATTTCCTATCAACCTTTTTTGTATCCTTTAATCCCTGGGTAACTGCCCTGATTAATATAGCAGGAGGTTTTCTTATTGGTCTTCTCTATCGCTATACAGAAAACCTATCTTCTGCTGAAAGTATACGTGCCTTTTGGATGTTTGGGTTTTGTGGAGGATTTACAACCTTCTCGGCTTTCGGTTTAGATTTTTTTCATCTTCTTAAGGATGAACAACTTTTTTTGATTTTAACTTATCTGGTAGTGAGCTTGGTTGGAACTATTATTGCCGTCTTTTTGGGCATGCGTTCGTTTTCTTACTTCGGATAGTACCGTTAATCTGTTGTCAACTTGCCTTAGGGGCTTGGATGTGAGATTATTAATTTAAATGAAACATTTGGTCTGCCAATTAATTATTTTATTGAAAGGATGTATTGTCCTCTCATTGGAAGCATCTGTTTCTCCAAATCCTTTCCTGCGCCCAGGTTCCCAGCAAAAACCGCCCCCACCTGCCGTTAAGAAATTCACCCCGAAGCCAATTCCGCAAAAGGACATGTCTAAGGAAATTGAGTTTCGCGGATACTTCATCCTTAAAGGGAAACCTTACTTTTGTCTTTTCAATAAAAAATCAAATCATGCCGAGTGGATCTCT
>JBMYOA010000078.1:0-7862 GCA_049598825.1 Opitutales bacterium
AGAGGGTCATCTCGACCATTGCACGCATGAAGGTTAAGGCACCTGTTTTCGTCCGGACTCAATACATGCGTGGATCCGAAAAACTATCCCAGGAATTACCCGTCAATATTGTCGCATCCGAAGTGGAAGGCGGACTGGAAATTCTTTCACTGGTTTTAAACCAACTGCAGATCCCAAGAAATCTGATTATTCGAGAGGTGGATCAGGCACGGGAAGAAACCATGCACTCGGACCGCGAATATTCTTCGAGCCCACTCCCATTGGAAGCCCATGCCGGACTCAAGGACTTAAAAGTGGAAAAATTAATCGTTACCGCAAGGAGTCGAGTGGCTGGTCAGTCACCTAGAAATCTTGATCTTGCTGAGTCCACGGGCGTATCCATTCTTGCGGTCCGGCGACAGGATTCCCTGTTGGTCCACAGGCTTGCTGATATTATCTTTGAACCGGAAGACTTGGTCTATTGCCTCGGAAGCAAGCAGGACATGCAAGTCGTCACTCCATGGTTTGATGCGGATAAAGTGGTCCAAAAACCCGACGCTCACGGGTAAGAAACAATTAAACCAATTTGTCTAAACCAAGCCTTCCAAGACATAGGCGGCAACTTTTTCACTTTTGCCCTTTACCTCTATCTCCTGTCTTTCGCCCACTAATATATGATCTTTGATTAAGTTGTATGTTGATTCCGAAATCATGACGCCTTGCTTAGGGGCACTGCTTTCAAGTCGCTGACCAATATTAACATTATCCCCGATCATTGCGTATTCCAGCCTATGTTTTTGGCAACCAAGATTTCCGAGGATTACTTCTCCACTGTTAATTCCTATTCGGCTTTGCACTTCCTCAAAAGAATCCAAGTTGAAGCGTTCAAGTTCTCGACACATACCCCATGCACCCCGAACAGCATTTAAAGCATCCGTGGCGGGATCTCCGGAATCAAAACGGGCGACAATGGCATCACCAATAAACTTGTCGATAATCGCATTGTTCTGCGATAGCACCTCCACCATTAGATCAAAATAGGTATTGAGAAGGTTGATGATTTTTCGAGCCGAAAATCTTTCACACTTCGATGAAAAAGCACAGATATCAGAAAACAGAACCGTGATGTGCTTGGATTCCCCCATCCCGGCATCCTGGTGCTCATCCACCATACTGCTTACCGCATTTAAGGTATCCGCAGCGACAAACTTGGCGATGGTCTCCTGCTCTTTTTTGGTACGTGCGTTTGAAATCGCAGTTTCAACAGCAGCTTTCAATGTGTCTTTGGCAAAGGGCTTGGCCAAATAAGCAGATACGCCGAGAATCTCTCCCTTTTTAAGATCCAGTTCCGTAGCCCGCGTGGTAATCATTATGATCGGAATATCTTTGTAATCCTCATGATCACGCACTTCGGTACAAAACTCCCATCCATTGAGAACAGGCATATCATAATCAGATGTAATAATGTCCGGCTTGTTTCTCTGAACTGCCTTGTATCCCTCAAAACCATTCTCCGCAGTCTCGACCTGATAATCAAGTTCCTTGAACATGCTGGCAATTAAATCTCGAATGGTGGGACTATCGTCCACTACAAGGGCACGCAGCCTTCTTCCTTTGGGTGGCAAAGGGAACTTATCCTGAATCTGTTTAATATTTTGGGCAGAGGCAAAGGGGGAAAGGATCACATCTTCGATTCCAGTCTTCAAGATCTCTTCAATCTCGCCAGCTCCCCTGCCCTCATAAGCAATCATGATAGGAATTCTTTTAAACCGATCATTTTCTCTCAACTTTTGCACAAAGTCAGTCCCGCTCATGTCGGGCAAATTGAAATCAACGATCAAAAAGTCCGGAACCTGTGGTGAATCGTCCTCCAATACAGAATTGGCATCATTCACTTGCTTAAAATCATAACCCATCTTCACCAGAGCCAACGAGAATTCTTCATGCGAGGAAGGACTCACAAAAAGACATTGTTTCGGGAGAGAAAAGGCACGCTTAAATAGGGTTAGGATTTTGATATCCGTAAACGGAGAGGTCAGAATTGCGTTGGCCCCGTTGATCCGTGCCTGTTCAGATTTACTTAATTCATCAGGGGCATAGACAATGATGAATAAGTCGCGCAATTGTTCTTTAGAGCGAATTTTGGCAATCAAATCGCGATACTCACCCTCAATGAAGTTAATTTCCACGAGTAAGACTTGATGCCTACCGTCGATTAATTGTGCATAGAGCGTTTTGCCATGCTCTGAATAACTGACTGCAGCACCGTGCTTTCCGCAAAGCCCACCAAGGCTTTTGGCAACCGCCCCGATAGTCGAGGCAATCAGCACACGCTTACTCATACAGAAACGACTTTGTTTCAGTCTATTGGACGAACCACATGAGCTGTCCAGCCAAGACCTTTGTACTCACGATATCCCTGTGTTCGCGATGAGCCGATAATATATTTCTTATCATTGGCCGTGAAAATACCTGATGCGGATTCTCCAACTTCCAAGTTAAGGTTTTCACTGGGCAAATTGACGACTTGTCCGATTTTAAAATTTTCTGAATCTGTCGAAGCTATCACCCTATGCTCTTCATTAACATAAAAGGCAACACCTCCATCGACAACTTCTCCCTTAATTCTAGGCAAACAACCCTCAAGAATAGGATGAACTAAGTTTTCCCAATCGAAAAGAATTCCAAGAACCCCGAGAACCTTGCCTTCTCTTTGTCCATTCTCGAGAATTCCTCCACAATAGATTAATGAAGTCTCTTCGTTTTCGAGATCACTGTCACAGACATCCTGGACCCCAAACTGAACAGACCTTGCAATCTGCATGCCCTGCCGGAACCATGATTGCTCCGATACATTCATTCTTTTCAATTTATCGCGGTTTTCAGACTTGGAGTTGGCCACGATCCGACCATTCGAATCTGCAATCACAAGATCCCGGTACATCGTGTAAGAAGCGTTTATGATACCAAGCCGCTTAGCGGCCTCCTCAAACTTTTCTTCGGATCCTTCCTGCAAGGCTTCCCAAAAAGCATGATCGGTAGACCACCATCGAACATCAGCGGCACGTTCGAACAAATTGCGGTCAATTAAATCGATCGCCTGCTTACTGAAATTTTCGAGGGCTTTGAGATTCTGCTCAAGCATATCGGACGACATCTCTGAAAGTAGCTCCTCCATCTTTCCGGTGGTAGAATTACCGGTGGTGGTGATCTGGTCGAAAATAGGAATAAAACTCGTACCCGCCTTACCCAAATCCGTTGCCAGAATAATACCGTTGATTGAGATTAATTGGATATCCCCCTTATTTCGCTGAATCTCTCTGTAGGTCTGCTGGTTTTTTTCAGGAATTAATTTGGAATTCATCAATTCCTGCGGAGAAATTCCATAATCTTCATTTGTCACAGATCTTTCGAACATCGCAGACTCTGGAAGCACGAGATGGCTGGTCCACCCCAACCCTTTATATTCATCAAAACCTTCGCTCTTATGAGAAACAATCAGAGAACGATTTCCACATACGGAACCGGTAGAAACGATCACATCCCCCGCATGGGCGAGATTTCGATGATTTCTCGGTAGATCAGCCATTTGACCGCTGGGCACAAAGCTCTCATCACTTGAACAGATTACCTTACCATCTTTATTGGTAAAAAAGGAAAACCATCCCTCTAAGGTCTGTTCTTCGGAATCTTTGGGTAAATAATCATTCAGTATAATTTGGGATTCACCTTGAAAATCAAAGAGCACTCCCATGGCTCCGATCACATTGCCCTGTTCGTCACCATTGGCTCGAAGAGCGGTCGAATAGATTAATGCGTCCATATCTTCCATCTTTGATTTGGAAACATCCTGCACGAAATATTCAGAACCATCCTTTGTTTCCAAAGCTTTCTGAAACCACTCTTCATCCGAAACATCCATTCCAATGACTTGGGATCGGCGTTCCGCATTGGAATTGGCAATAATAATTCCATTGGTATCTGTAATCACCAGATCACGATATAGAGTGTATGAATTTCTAATATCTTCGAGCCTTGTGCATGCCAAATCAACCGCTTCCTTAATTGCTTTGGCATTCGAACTTGTGCCGCTCTTGCCTTTGCCGGTGCTCTTGGAATTGGTGGAAAGAGTAATGCATTCCCAAAAGGCTTTCTCAAGTGCCCACCAACGAACGTCACAGGTGCGCTCAAGCAGATTCCTTTCAATCATATCAATTTTGATCATCGCTGTGGATTGAGAAATTGACTGGGAAGAAGTTTGCTTCGCTCGATAAAGCTGATCAAAAAATATTTTGGTTATGGTAATCAGGCTATTGGAAAAGAATTCCACTTTTTCCATCAGATCATTGATCTGTTTTTGTTTCTGAGGATCATCGCTAACTTCGAGAGCCTTACATTTACCCTGGTTACAAATCGGGAAAATTTCCTGTAGGTGACTTACAATCATATCGTAGGCCGCCCTGTGTTCGTAGGTAATGATCGGGTTGTAGATGTTGAATTTTATGTTTTTTGCCTCGCTCATGATAAAAGATCAGGGGTTTCGTGAAGGTTTAAAATCTTAGAAGGTTCAAGAATGATAATGAAAGACTCACCACGCCGGACCACATGCTTATAAAATGGATGCACCATATTGGCCGGCACCGACTGCAATTCTTCATTTTCGACCCGAATTACATCCGAAATACGATCGACATGGATGCCAATATTATCGGGGGCGGTTTCAGTGACCAAGTCCGAATCAGCTACCTCCTTAAGTTCGGAATTATTCTTAAAAATAAAGATTCTCGACTCATCTGAAGGTGCAATTTTTGATTCTTCGAAAGCAAGGCCCAAGTTCACAATGGTGACTACTTTACCCCGCAGATTAATCAACCCGTCAATCACTTCCGGTGCTCCCCGAACGGGGTGAAAATTGAAGGATCTACCAATCTCCAAAATGCATGGAATGGGGACGGCCATTTGGGTATTTCCAAGATAAAAAGTGGAATATAACATCGTCTACTCCTCTATCAAAAATTGTTCAACAGCCCGCAGGATGTTTTCTTTATTCGTTTTTATCGCATAGCCATCAAAACCTGCTGCCAATGCTTTTTCACGGCTCTGTTCTTCAGTAAAGGAGGTGAGTGCAATCACAGGAATGTGATCGAGCTTCTCACTGGATTTCATACTTTTGACTAATTCATAACCATCCATGACCGGCATGACGATATCTGAAACCACCAGGTTGAAATATCTTGGTCTTTCCATTAATAAATCGAGGGCCTCCTGTCCGTTGTTTGCGAGTGTTACCCGAAACCCAACGGACTCAAAATAAGTTTTCTCCAAATCACGGAAAAAAGGAGTATCTTCGACTACCAACAAACGATCTTGTTCAGGCCTTCCTTCAAGATCAATTCTTTTAAACCTTTCGGGAGATACCTGTTCAGCCAGGCTAAATAAATCCACCAGAAAAGTTATTTTTTCCCGAATGGTGGTTATGCCAAGAATAGCATTCTGATTAATCGGCGGATTATCCAAATTTAATCTGGTATGAACGGATTCTTCGATCGAAGAAGCAACGATCCCAACTTCAAAATCCTTAATTTTTGGAGTGATAATATAGAAGGTTTCCAATCCATCCGGTAATGGTTTAAGAGACAAATATTTATCCAAGTACAACAACAGGATATTTTTACCTTCCAAGTTGATGAAATGATTATCCGAGATTTTTTGAATCTTGGAGACTTCAATTTGTTCGACCTTGAACACTAAAGATAAGGGAATAGCCAGTTGTTCGCCTTTCGAATAACGAAAAACCATCAGGTCCTGTTTTTCCTGTAAGTCCAATATCTGCATTTCAGCGAGCGACTTATTGGTCTTTATATTCGTTTCAAGATCCTGAATATGAAGTTTATGACTCTGGCAAATTCCATTGGCACTTAAGACCATCGCCACATCACTGTCTCCCAAAATCGAACTGCCAGCATAAAAGGTATGACGACTAAGAATCTGTGCAAGTGGCTTAACCACGATCTCCTCGGTATGATCAATCGAGTCAATCAGAAGTCCGAATTGGTTAAGACCGGAGTGCAGTACTAAAAAGAGTACCTCTCCATTTCTGCTAATTGTTTCACTGCTTGTCTCTTCCCTTTTGGAAACTCCGGTAATTTCCTCCATTGAAAGAATCGGGATAAGAGTACCGCGTAAGCGATAGACATCCCGTTCACGAATCTTTTCAATTTGGATTTCATCCTCGGGCCTTACCAAAATGACTTCCTTCAACTCCGAATGGGGAACCGCATAACGGTCTCCCTCAATTCGAACAATCAGAGATGACATAATCGTCAAAGTTGTAGGCAGATGAATAATCACCTTGGTGCCTTTACCAATATTTGTTTCCAGATCAATGGCACCGCCCAACTTTTCAAAAGTTGATTTCACCACATCCATCCCTACCCCCCTGCCTGAAAGACTGGTGACTTCTTCCGCGGTTGATAAACCGGGATGAAAGATAAGTTTTGCCGCCTCATTTTCCCCCATCGACTCAGCTTCTGCAGAAGAGATTACATTATTGGCAATTGCCTTGGCTTTGACTTTTTCCGCATCAATACCTTTTCCATCATCCTCTACGGTGATGACCACCTGTCCACCTTCATGTTTTGCCTCCAATAAAACTGTACCTACACGATCTTTTCCCTGACCAACTCTGGTTGAGGGATCCTCCAAACCATGATCGGCACAATTTCGAATCAAATGAGTAAGCGGGTCGGAAAGAGATTCAATAATACTGCGGTCCAGTTCCGTATCCTCACCCTTGATCACCAAATCAATTGGCTTATCCAGTTGTTTCGCAAGATCCCTGACGATTCGCTTAAATTTGGTAAAAGTTCCTCCAATGGGTTGCATCCGGGTTTGCAAAACGAGCTGCTGCAGATCGGAAATCATATGGGCCATCGCCACCATATTGGATTTATCTTCCATATCGGCGAATTGCCTGAGGAGTTGATTTCTGCCCAATACGATCTCCCCAGTAAGCTCCATCAGTTTATTAAGGAGATCCACCTTCACCCGGATGGTCTCATTTTGACTGCCCTTATTATCGGTAGTGGAAATTTGTTTGGATTGCGATTTTTTGGGTGGGGAAGCCTCTTTGACTTCTTTAGTTCCTGAAACAGCGGCTACCTTCTCCACTTTACGATTTGCCTGATTGCTCGCCTGTGGCTCCTCCGGTTCCAAGACCTCTGTAGAGTCTTTTTCCCAGACTATTTCCGTCGGTTCATGGTCGCTTTTTTCGGTAAGGGTGGACTCAGGTATTTTATCACTGCCTTCCACCGCTTTTAATTCTGAACAAATCTGAGTGATATCAAGACTATTCCCCAAGTCTTCGGATTCATGCATTCCCTTGAGGGCATCACATGCAGAATAGAAGGGACCAATCATCTGTTCAGAATATGAAAGATCACCTTCCCGCACCTTCATGAGTAAATCCTCAAATATGTGAGAAAGCTCTGAAACTTTGACTAATCCGAAAAACCCTCCTCCTCCTTTAATAGTATGAACCGCACGAAATAGCTTATTAACCACATCCTGAGAAAAACCTTCTTCCAATTCAGCCAAACCGCCCTCTAACTCGTCCAGCTTTTCACCCATTTCCACAAGGAAATTTTTAAAGACTTCGTCTTCTCGATTCATGATTGGGGATTTATGATGGGGTAATAAAAGTGGGGATTAGTATTACTAGATTAAAACTCGTTATTAACAAGTAAAAAGAAATGTTAATAATTGGATCCATCCGGTTTTTTACCGATGGTAAACTGGATGCGAACGAAGGCTCTACCAACGAACCGCCCATACCTGAGAGAAAGAAACCGACAGGTATATTTTTATTTATGGATAAATATGCA
>JBMYOA010000079.1:0-7855 GCA_049598825.1 Opitutales bacterium
ATCCGTTCCTGCGTTTCCGACGGTATCAATCATGCAGGAGGAGTTTGCCAGATGAATACCGGTTCGGTTTTTGGTGGCCGACCATCCCTCGGATCATGGGTTTCCTATGGCCTCGGTACCGAAAATCAAAGCCTGCCCGGATTTGTAGTAATCAAGGACACAAGTGCGATGATTGTAAACGGTACCCGTTGCTGGGGGAATGGGTTCATGCCCGCTTCCCATCAGGGAGTTCTTCTGGAAAACGGGCCCGAACCGATTGCCAACCTTAAACCCCAGAAATCTAAAATCGAACAGGCAGAGGACTTGAAACTTTCTTTCCTGCAAAGTCTCAACCAAAGACATCTTCAGGGCCGGGAATCCAATTCAGAATTGGAAGCCCGTATCCGTAGTTACGAACTGGCCGCAGACATGCAAATGGAAGCACCCGAATCCGTTGACTTGGAGAACGAATCCTCCGCCACCAAGTCATTGTACGGATTGGATCAAAAGGAAACCAAAACCTTTGGCCAGCAGTGCCTGCTCGCCCGCAGGCTGGTGGAACGGGGTGTCCGCTTTGTCCAGCTCTACCACGGCGCAGGCAGTAAGTGGGACAGTCACACCAAAATGGAAAGTAACCATTCCAAACTGTGCCAGCAAGTCGACCTTCCAATCGTTGGTCTGATCACCGATCTGAAAGCCAGGGGATTATTGGATGAAACCCTGGTCATCTGGGGAGGAGAGTTTGGCCGTACTCCGATGAGTGAAAAAGGCGATGGACGAGATCATAACCCCACCGGTTTTACCATGTGGATGGCGGGTGGTGGCGTGCAGGGAGGACAAGTCATTGGAGAGACCGACGAATTAGGATTGCATGCGGTCAAAGACAAGGTGCATGTCCACGATTTTCATGCCACGATCCTGGGGCTCCTTGGTTTGGACCACACCGAAGTCGTGTACATGCACAAGGGCCGCCCCGAACGGGTCGACCTCAATGAAGGACACTTTAAAAAACAAGTCCTGGCTAAAAGATAAACACCCCCTAAAGGTTTGTCGCAAATCGACAGAAAATAAACGCAATCTTTTAGGGTAAATTGTTGTCATCAGGTTATTGGGAAATAATTTAATTATCAATGGCCCGGCGCTTTAGAAAAAGTAAACAATGGATACGGCATCTACTTGGATGTGGTTTATTTTTGTTCCCACTTTATTCCAACGCCAAAGCCCTCAAGCCTGAACAACTTTGGTCCCTCCAGCCTCTTAGCCAGACCACTGTTCCAAAAATCAAATCTGAAAAGGTTCGTAATGATATTGATGGGTTCATTCAGAATAAACTAATCGAAAAAGGGATTGCTCCATCTCCCCGGGCCGGGGACGCCACCCTCATTCGTCGATTATATCTTGATCTTCACGGCTTACTTCCGCCCCCACAAACTGTTAAGGAATACTGCGAAGACAAAGATTCCCAAAAATACTCCAAACTGATCGAAAAGTTGCTTGCAAGTCCCCGGTACGGGGAACGCTGGGCCAGGCATTGGCTTGATGTGGTCAGGTATGCCGACAGCAACGGCTTTGAAACCAACCATGAGCGTAAAAACGCCTATCATTACCGGGATTATGTCATTCGTAGCCTGAATCAGGATAAACCTTATGACCAATTTGTCTTCGAACAGATTGCCGGTGATACCTGCGGAGCGGATGAAGCCACCGGCTTTCTCGTAGCCGGCCCAAACGATATCGTAAGAGGGCAAGATCCTTTGCTCGCGAAGCAGCAACGCTCGAATGAACTCGCAGATATTGTAGGCGTTACCGGTAGTACATTTTTGGGACTCACCATTGGTTGTGCGCGTTGTCACGATCACAAATTCGATCCCGTATCCCAGTCTGATTTCTTTTCGATGCAGTCCGTTTTTGAAGGCGTCGTTCTGGGGGAAAGACCCATCAATCAAGAAATCTCCAAGGAAAAACTTCAAAAGATTGCCCAGACCGAAGAGCAAATTGAGGAAATCGAAGCATCCCTTCTTCAATACAAACCAAAGGGCAAGCAAGTACCCCGATTTGTCTGGATGGATGATCAGGACATGACTTTTGTCTCTCATTTTTACAAGAAAAACGGTCATGGAGATAACCCTAGGGGAAAAGCACGGGGGTTCCTTGATGACCCGGGCAGTGCGAAACATTCTCCCAATCTTAGTGGCGGATCCTATACCTGGTGGACAAACAAAAGTGGAGAACCTGCCGTCAGTTATCAAGCCGCTGTGGAGGGAATGTACCGGGTTTGGCTATCCTGGGGCAGCGGCTGGTCGACGCACACAAAGGATGCCCGTTACCTGCTGGATCAGGATGGTAAAATAGAAACAACTGATGACCGTACGGAGATTGCCACGATTAACCAGCAACTTTTGGCAAACGGTGCAGGTAAGATTATTTCCAAACCCCTGTGGAGTGGATTGCAGGACTGCGGAACCCATTCCTTTTCAAGTTCCTCCAAAATCCTAGTATGCGGAGGAAACTCAGGTGGAGCGCTAACTACGGATTTAATTATACTCGAGCGTGCAGATAAATCGGTCCCGGTGCGTCGCTTCGAGCCCAAAGTAAAATCGACTCTTAATGAAGATTGGTTTCACCCGGTCACTACGATCAGCGTTCGTTTTACCATCGGACAAACCAACAATGGAATTGAACCGTGTATCGACGAACTTGGTATTTGGTCCAGTGAGGGTGAACGAGCGAACCTGGCTACCCGAAAAGCTCTTATTAAGAGTGTTACATCATCAGGAAACTTTAGAGGCAGTCCCAAACACAAGCTGGCTCACATCAACGATGGTAAATTCGGAAACGACCATAGCTGGATATCCAATACCAAAAATACGGGATGGATTGAATTTACTTTCAAGCAACCCCAGAGAATTGAACGGGTTACCTGGGGGCGCGATAAAAACGGCAAATACAAGGACCGTACCCCTACAACCTACTACATCGAAGTAAAAAATGAAAAGGGTGAATGGATCGAAGTTGCCTCCTCTTCCCACCGCCAACCATCCACAGCCCAAGATGAGAATGGAAACTCTCTTTTTGCCTTCGAACATCTCGATTCCGAAAAAAAGGCCAAGGCGAGAACATTGCTTGACAAACTCGCAGCCGGAAAGAAGGCCCTGGATGAACTAAAGAAAAAACCCAGGGCATGGATCGGCTCCTTTCGCCAACCCTCCCCCACCCGCCTGATGCACAGGGGGGATCCACTATCCCCACGCGAGGTCATTTCTCCCGTATCCTTATCCGCATTTACGCAACGGGTTCCCGAATATGCCCTGGATAAAAATTCTCCTGAAAAAGAAAGACGCAAAGCCTTTGCCCAATGGTTGATAGACCCGAAACATCCCCTTACCGCCCGGGTCATGGTCAACCGGATCTGGCATTATCATTTTGGCCGTGGCATTGTTGCGACCCCTTCTGATTTTGGGGATATGGGATTCCGCCCCACCCATCCTGAACTGCTCGACTGGCTGGCCGGTGAATTTATTTCTCAGGGATGGTCGATCAAGCAGATGCACCGTCTGATTCTCCAATCCTACACCTACCAACAGGCCTCCGAACCTCGGACCGAAGCCATATCCATCGATGCGGGCACTGAACTTCTTTGGCGCTTTCCACCCCGTCGACTGGAGGCTGAGGCCATCCGCGACAACATGCTGCTACTCAGCGGGCTGCTCGACGAAAAAATGTATGGACCTGGGTTCCTCCTCTTCGAACCCAATGCCAACTATGCACGCAATTGGATTCCAAAGGATGATGTGGATGAGAAAGATTTTCGCAGAATGATCTACAACATGCGTATCCGCATGGAACAGGATTCCGTCTTTGGAGCCTTTGATTGCCCGGATGGCGGACAATCCGCTCCCAACCGGGCCCGATCCACCACTCCCCTTCAGGCATTAAATCTCTATAATAGTTCCTTTACCGAGAAAATAGCGGATGCCTTTTCACAAAAACTTCTCAAGCAGACCGACGATTCAACAAAACAGGCATTGCTTCTTGGTTTTGAAAGCATTTTTGGCCGTGAACCCAATCTGCAAGAATCAACCACTGCGAGCAGGTATGTTGAGGAGCATGGCTTGGCCGCCTACTGCCGCGTTCTCTTCAATGCCAACGAATTTTTGTTTATGCCATGAAACCTTCCCTCCAACCCAAAGAACTTAGCCCGGCGGGCATGTCCATGCTCAACCGTCGTTCCTTCTTAAAGCATTCCTCCACCGCTCTTGGTTCCATGGCCCTGGCCGGCTTACTCGCCAATGATGGCCTACTTGGTGCACCCATCCGTCCCGAAATACTCCCGGACCGCCCCTATGCTCCCCGGAAAACTCATTTTCCTGCCAAGGCAAAACAGGTTTTGCTGATCTATTGCACCGGTGCAGTGAGTCATGTGGACACCTTTGATTACAAACCGGAACTTTACAAAAGACACGATACCCCCCTCCCCGGAGCCGTGAATACCTTTCAGGGAGAAAACGGGAATTTAATTCGTCCACTCTGGGACTTTCACCCGCGGGGAAATTGTGGAAAAATGACCAGTGATCTTTTGCCCGAGCTAGGATCCCTCGCCGATGATGTCGCCTATGTTCATTCACTGACGAGCAAGACCAATACCCACGGCCCCGGAGAAACTTACATGTCCACCGGATTTATTCTCGAAGGCTTTCCTTCCATGGGGGCCTGGACATCTTATGCGTTGGGTACTGAAAACGAAAACCTTCCGGCATTCGTCTCCATCCCCGACCCCCGCGGAAACCCGCAGGCATCAGTCAACAACTGGTCCAATGCTTTTTTACCCGCTCAATTTCAAGGCACCCCCTTCAGTGCATCCAAGGAAATTCGGAACCTCCAAGCCCCCGCACGCTTCAGGGGCAAGGCAGACCGCGACGGGCGTGACCTCCTCAAGTTTTTCAATGAAAGCCATTTGCAACGCTTCCCCGGAGACAGTGAATTGGCCGCCCGTATCGCCGGCTATGAATTAGCCGCCCGCATGCAAACATCGATTCCCGAAGTAACCGATCTTTCCGATGAACCGGATTATGTGCTTAAGGAATATGCCGCCGATGATCCCAAAAATCAAAGCCGGGCCGGATTTGGTAAAAATTGTATCCTTGCCCGCAGGTTACTTGAACGGGGCGTCCGCTTTGTCCAGCTATTCAACGGTTCCTACGCCATGGGTGAAGGTGTGGGTAATTGGGACGGACACAAAAGCATAAAGGCCCAGTATCCCGGACATGCCCACATTCTCGACCAACCAGCCGCCGCTCTCATCCGGGATCTGAAGCGACGCGGTCTCCTCAATGATGTGCTGGTTGTGTGGTGCACCGAATTTGGCCGCATGCCCACCTTTCAAAAAGGAGCCAGTGGGCGTGATCACAACCCGGCCGGGTTCACCGCCTGGATGGCAGGTGCCGGAGTCAATGCACCCTTCACCTTCGGTGCCACCGATGAATTTGGATGGAAAGCGGAAAAGGATGTGCTCAGCCTGCATGATTTCCATGCCACTATTCTCCATTTGCTAGGACTCGACCATGAACGGCTTTCCTATTATCACAATGGCATCGAACGCAGGTTGACCGATGTCCATGGTCATGTGGTCTCCGATCTAATTGCCTAAATTTACTGATTGAGAGTTGTCTCCAACTTTTCGTTTCATGAGATTATATTCCTTGTGAAATCACTTATCTATTTTCTCTTGATTGGCATCGGATTGTTATCCGGTGCTGCATCTCCATCCATAGCCAAGAACTCATGGCCGGTCTATGCCTTCCAAAACGGGGTTCATTTTAAGACCGTTAAGGAACGGGTTCAGGTTTTAAAGGAACTTGGGTACCATGGGATCGGGTCGGCCAAACTGGCTCAAAGTGATATCCCTCTCTCCCAAAGACTTAAACACTACGATGAGGCAGGACTGAAACTTTTCAGTTTTTATATTGGAGGAAAACTCACCAAGGAGGGACACTCCTACTCTCCCGAAATCAAAGAGGCAATTAAGCAACTCAAAGGACGCGATACTGTGCTGGAACTTTTTGTTCAGGGAAACAAACAATCCAACAATGATGATCAGGCAGTCGCCTTTGTTCGGGAAATCGCAGACCAGGCAAAGGCTTCGGGGCTTCGGGTCGTTCTCTATCCTCATGCTAATTTTTATATCGACCGGATTGGGGATGCCGTGAGGATTGCACGCAAGTCAGGCCGTGACAATGTCGGAGTCATGTTCAACCTTTGTCATTTCCTGAAGGTAGAGCCTGGGAGTGATCTGAGGAAAGCCATCACCGACGCTGCTCCTTTGCTATGGCAGGTGAGTATAAATGGAGCAGACAAAGAAGGTACATCGTGGGGACAATTAATTCAGACCCTCGATCAGGGTGACTTCGATCACCGGGCCCTCCTGCAAATGCTTGATCAGATTGGCTTCCAGGGAAATATCGGATTTCAGTGCTACGCGATTCGGGGAGACTCCCGCCAAAACTTAAAACGGTCCATCGATGCATGGAAAAAGTTGAGGTAATCAAATTATGAAAAATTCGCTGTTCTTTTTCTGGTTTACTATCATTACCATCAGCTTATCCGGGCAATCCGGTCAGTTACGCGTGGGGACCGCTTGCGTGGATGTCAGCCCAACGGTTACCCCTTTTCAACTACGATCCGGCAAATCAAGTTTTGTCCATGATCCGCTCCATGTGCGTGCAGTTGCCTTCGAATGCGGAGAGGGACGGGCAGTCATCTGCCTGATCGACGCCATTGGAATTGGTCGCGAAATGTCCGACATTGCCAAATCACGGGCGTCGGAAAAGACAGGATGGAAGGCCGAAGATATGCTGATCTGTGCGACCCATACCCACACCGCCCCCAAGGGTGGCGAGGGCATGCCCGGACGGGAAGCCTACGAAAAGCTGAAATACGAAAAATTGGAAGAGGCGATTGTGCAGGCTATCCAATCCATGGAACCGGCACGGGTTGGTTTTTCATCGGAAGACGAACCCTCCGAAGTTCGCAACCGCCGTTGGTTCCTTCAACCCGGAACCATGCCTCCCAACCCACTGGGTGAGCAGGATCAGGTCAAAACCAATGCCAACCGTAATCATCTGGTCAAACCAGCCGGCCCCATCGATCCGGAAATCTGTGTAATCGATGTCCGCACGAACCGACACAAGCCTTTGGCCCTCATTGCCAATTATGCCCTCCACTATGTCGGTGGAGTCCCCAAAAAGGTGGACGAAAACGGCCGGGAAGTCGGCATGGCATCCGCCGATTACTTTGGTGAATTTTCCCGCATTATGCCCTACCGTCTCGGAGGTGTAAATCCGCCTGCCAATTTTGTTGCCATGATGACCAATGGTGCCAGTGGAGACATCAATAATTTGGTCTTCACCGGATCCCGGGCTCCCCGGTCACCCTTTGAACAGATTCGAATCGTCGCATCAAAGGCCGCCGATGCCTCCTGGCGGGCCGTCCGAAAGATCGAAAACTATGACACCAAGCCCCTGATCGCCACACGCCAGCGGGAAGTCGACCTACCCTATCGCGAACCTGATGAAAGAGAAATCAGCTTGGCCAAGGGTTTACTCAACCGTACCCGGCAGGAACGCGAAGCAATCAATAGCCGAACCACTTCGGTGGCCACCCGGGTGATCGAATATGCCAAACCCGAACACCCCAGAACCGAACCCGTCCTGATTCAGGCCTTTCGCATCGGAGATCAGGCCATCGTCAGCATGCCTTTTGAAGTGTTGGTCGAGATCGGTCTGGAAATTAAGAAGAAGAGTCCTTTCGAACATACTTTCCTTATCGAACTGGCCAATGGAGGCTACGGCTACCTCCCCCCGCCCAACCAGCATAAACT
>JBMYOA010000080.1:0-7818 GCA_049598825.1 Opitutales bacterium
GATATCCTACCGGAAGGAAGGGGGAAACCAAGTGTATCGCCGTTGGGTGTAAACCCGTCGCCATCTAGATCCACGAAAATCGGATTATTGTAGGCACAGGGACGAATGCCAGCCTGCCCGCTACTCCCATATCCAATTTTCAGATCTGAATCAGTACCATAAGCAACCACGATCAGGTGGGCATCTTCACTCAAGGGGACTGATACTGTTCGGTCAAATTTCACAATGCCATCGGAAAACCAGTCTTGATGGGATGTACGGGTGAAGTTGAGGCTTTCAACCGGACGGCCATTTACCAGTACCTGAATCCGATCGATATCGATCCAGGACGGGCATTGTACCCGGACTTTCAAATCAATGGAATCATTCGCCCTGGCGAGACCTCCGGAGAGCACGCCATCAGTTGTGGCAACTTCAAGGTAGGGTCCGGTGGTAAGAATCATCTGACCTCCCTTGGCTCTGCGGCTAATTTCTCTCCAGTCGATCTTGGATGGATCATCCGTTGAGCATCGCACATAAGTTCTCCATCCACCCACTCCGTTTCCATGGACTGTATGGGCATCACTTACGGCAATTCCCCATGTTTTCATGCCCCGGTTCAGCATCTGCAACCAAACAAACTCACGGACAATATAAACTTGTTCACGACTGGCACGGCGGGAAATTTTATAGGGTGCCCGATGAAGGATTTCCGCGGCACGGTAGTTTTCGGTTTCAATGGCATCAATCAAGGAGAGAATTCCTGGATATCCGCCATCGGGGTTTCCGTCCTTGTTGCGATCAATGAAGTTTTCGATCATATCCGGATGGTTAATGTGTATCCATCCGCTTGGATGATGCCCGGAATGATTCTTTAAATTTAGGGCATTGACTCTCGGGTCTTTAGTCCATGTTGGGGCACCGCCATCCTGGTGGTGGTGCTTGGGAGTGAGGGGAAAAGCATTCAAATGAGGACCGGATCCCGTAAGTTCCATGCCCGGGATAGTGGAGATTTCTCCAGCCAGGCCCAAGGATTTGATGGTTGGAGTCCAATCCATGATCCGGTTATGTTCCGTGGTTGGAGCAAATTCGATATGTTCGGCGGCCAAGTTGATCAGGCGGTCCGGTGTTCCGCAGATATTATCTCCACTTGGAGTTGAATGGTTATGGAAGTCCGTGCTTACCCATCCTGTTGTCTTGACCGACCGAATGAGGGATGTCTGGATTGTCACAAATTTACCTTTTTTCACCTCGAGCATCTTTTCATAATGATCATGTTCGATGCCCCGGGTAATGATGATTTTGTATTTTCCCGGAGCCAACCCAATCGAAAACTGTCCATTTTCTGAATGGTACTGGTCATTACATCCATGGGCCCGGTCCACGGGACCTAACCTGGGGCTCGGAGTACCTTCAACTCCGATGATCTGGGCCTTACAGGGTGTGGGATCCCCGTTTTCCTTGGTGATGGCAAAATGTATGCCGGACTGCTCTCCCAAAGTAATTTTTTCATTTGTCGCTTTATCTTTACTAATAACGATTTTGGTATCGAGAGCCTCCCTCCCATTATCTTTGGTGGTCAGTTGCCATTCGCCTGGCGGAAGGGAAATTTCGATTTCTCCTTTCGCATCCGGATAGGCCGGGACCGATTTACCATCCCGTTTCAAGTCGACCCGTGCTGTTGAAATAGCCTTACCTTCGGGATCGGTAATGGTAAGCGACAATTTTCCCACTTCGCCTAATTTGGCCATCGCCCGTCCGTAGGCTTGTGCCGGAGAGGTACCAACACAAAGAAATCGACGAATGATGACCTCTGTGCCTGGCTGGAAGGTTTTAGATTTCGGGGGTGTCTTTCCGTCTTCCCCAGGAAGCCAGACATAGGCATAGCCACATTTGTGAGAAGGGTCGACGGAATCAGCCCACTCTACCTCGCCGAATTTCCCTGATTCACGAAATCTCGTCCAACTATCATTGATGGGACCGGAAATTTTTTCGGTGGTCCCGTTAAATAGTTTGGAAGTCACGGATATGCCATAGTCACCTTCCTCGACCGAATAGGTATGAGTCTTGGTGAGCCCTCCGGATAGGGCAGGAGAGACATAGGTAATGACCGACTTTTGATCATCCCCAATCCTGATGTAGGAAATGCGCCCTTGTTGTTTACTCGGAGAAAAAATGGTCAATTGATCATTATTCGTACCCCGCAAAGTCAGGTCATACAGACAGCCCGGTGTTACTCCGTTGGCACCCCAAAAAGCACCCATGTTAGCTTTACGGTTGGGAGCGCCTCCGCCGATAGTGACTTCGATCTGGGAATTCCTGAGTACAAAATCACCAATGATTCCATCTGCCTCCTTACCGCCCGGAAGGACTGCTGTGTTTGATGGGGAAATTTCGATTACCTCGACCTTGGAAAAAATGGATGGACCAAGGGAAAGGCATAGAAGACATGGCAATAGTTTTTTCATGAAGGAATCTGGTTTTGGGCTGTTTTTTGTAAGCTTTCTCGCGAACACACTATTTTAGCAACCATTATGAAGTAGTTTGGCAATCTTTTTGGATTAAGACTGACCTTACTTCTGGCATAAGTTAAAAAGGCAAAATGCATAGCAAAACAGAAGTAATCCTAATCCGGCATGGTGAAACGGAATGGAATTTGAGCGGACGGTGGCAGGGCCACGCGGATTCCCCCTTGAGTAATCGCGGGGTCGAGCAGGCCAAAGCATTGGGGGAACGAATGAAAGGCGAGACAATAGACTGCTTCTATTCCAGTGATCTGGAAAGAGCTCGCCATACTTCCAGGTTGGTGGGAGGCCCATCCGGTTGGGAGGCTGAATTTATGGAATCATTGCGGGAGAGAGATCTGGGAGTTTTAGAAGGGATGACCACGGATGAGATGTTGGAGAAAAATCCTGCTGAGTATCAATCCTTTCGTAACGAAGGCCCTGAATATCAAGTGCCAGGAGGAGAGAGCTTTCGTCAGTTTTATGATCGGTGCTCCGGGGCATTGGAGGATGTCGCGAACCGAAATCCCGGTAAGAAAATTGGAGTCGTCACGCACGGTGGTTTTCTGGGGGCAATCTTCCGTTATGTTTTGAATATCCCTCTCGATGCGGAAAGGAACTTCGTATTACTCAACTGCTCAGTTAATCGTTTGGAGAAATCTGAAAATGGATGGAATCTGGTGAGTTGGGGAGATGTTGCCCACCTCGACGGACTTGATTCACTGGACGACGCCTAGGCCTCTTTTCGTCCCATTCCCAAACTTTTCCTGCAGTAGGAAAGACTTCTCTCCAGTTCTGCCAGCTGGTATTCCTGCTGGGCTTTTTTCTTGTCCACTCCTTGGGGGGAGGAAAAAGGAGATAATGTTTTTCCTTTTCTAGCGAGGGCGAGAAAGCGGGCATAATCATCCGCCCGGATAGTTGAGTAGGGGGGCCAAAATTCCTTTTCAAGGTAGGGGAATTCCCTGGCAAATCCGGAAATTGTTTCGATTTGTACAGGGGTTTCCGGACACTGCTCTCTCCACTCCCCAAAGAGGGTAGTCATATCTACACAACCTTCTCCCATGGCGGTCCATTGGACCTTTACTCCCTTTTCACTTGGCCAAACCATGGAGTCACGGATTCCGCTACAAATGGCATAAGGGGCGAGGTTGCGGAAAGTTTCAACCGGATCTTCCAATGTCCAGGTTGAATTTCCCGTGTCGATGGTGGCCCCCACAAATTCAGGTCCGGCTTTTTCAATCAGTTCCACCAATTCCCGGCTGTGCAGATCACCAGCGTGGTTTTCCACCGCAATCCTGACACCTGCGTCCAAAGCCTGTTGCTTAACTTTTTTCAAGGTTTCGATGGTGCTCGCCATATGCACCCGGATGCCTCCCTCGGTTTTACGATCTTTGCTGGAACCCAGGTAGCACCGTGCAACCGAAGAGCCCACTCCTTCCGCTACCTTTATCAGTAAGCGGAGGTGTTCCTCCGCACTTCCATACTTATCCTTAAAACTTTTCGAGGTGGGACAGATGCCACCTGTTCCTGCATGGAGCACAATTTTTTGTTTTTTTACTTCCTGTCTAATTTCTTTGAGGTATCCCATGTCATGAGATTCGTAGACATCCAGGTCAGAGAAAAGCAGTGCATCCACATGGTGCTTGGTTGCATATTCAATCAAGCGGGGTGCTTTCCACCCAAGAGCCCGAATCGAGAAATTATCAAAACCGAGCAGGAGTCTATCGGAATTGGTTTCCTTGGCAGAAAGAGTAGGGATGGTCGCCCCCGCCAGGCACGCGATGGACTTGGTAAAGTTTCTTCTCGATAGAAGGGAAGGGGGGTGCAAAGAGTTCATGGTTTTTCATTTCGTAGATTCACCCCGGTAAGATCAAGTTCAATGAACGGATTTTACTAATTTTCAACGAAGTAATGTCTCCGGATTATCGTTTCAATCTTCAGGGAGGAAAATATTATAGAAATGTGGATAATTTTTTGAAAAATCCCAGTTTTAGAGGTATACTTAATCATCGATGAAAAAAGAACGAGAAGTACCATTAGAAGAGTTCAAGTTCCATTATCACTTGGGTAATTCTGTAGGATCTTCGGACAAATATTTCATGGCTCATGATCTCGATGAAGCGAGTGAAATGTTTGAATATGCCTGCACCAAAAGGCACTTACATCCGCACCTTACAAAAGTGGAAATGTGGAATCGATGGAAGCGTGATTGGGAATCAATTGAGCCCCTTCCATCCTGCCCAACCCTGAACTAATTTCTAGATCAACTTGCCTCGATCAAATTAGAGGCAAGGATTTTTTCTGTGCCCTGATGACGGTACCCCCAAAGGGTTTTGTCACAGGTCACACATCCGTCCAGGCAAACCACATTCCCGGATATTTTAGGCAGGTTGGGCGGTAAGCAATAGTGTCCGGTAAATACGGGTTTGTCTTTTTCGTTATAAGGTTCGAGATCAGAAAGTTCATCGATTGCCGGACCACGATTAAAAATGTCCGGCTTCATCGGGGATAAAAAGCAATCCGCATAGGGTTTTTCGCTCAAATCCATCCACCACTTTAACCTCGCTTTACTTCGTTCGATTCCAAACCGGTCTATGAGCCTTAAATCTTCCGGTATGTTAATTTTGATTCCGGACAGGATGCGACTAACTGCTTTCTTGTAAGGACTTTTTTTTACAATGGTTTCCTGAATAAAGGCATCCTCCTCCACAGTTTTTCCATCGAGTAATTCAATGGATGAGAAGTGCCAAACCGCATGCACTATGCGGAAAGTATCTAACTCCATAAAAAGAGGGAGTGTTCTGAGCCATGGAATAAATGGTTCTAATTCCGCTGGCACTTTCTTCCCTTCAACCGAGTTTTGAATCAACCTGAATTCATGATTACCGAGCACTGCGATTGCATCCCCAGATTCGCAAAGTGATTTAACCAAGGTGAGCACTTCAACCGATTGAGGGCCCCGGTTGATAAAATCGCCGACGAAGCCAAGTTTTCGATTTTCCGGATGATGCAGTTTTTTGGGGCTCACCGAGTAACCCATTTTTTCAGTCAGCCTGATCAACTGCTGATAATGACCATGAACATCACCGATGATGTCGATTTTCTCAGTTTGGCTTAGAATCATTGCAAGTCAGTGAAAGGTAGCACTTAGAATAGCTTAATCATAAGCTCATGCAATCTTACCCTTCAAAAAAACTTTTACTATTTGTGCATATATTGGGAAGAATAAACGAAAGTTGTATATTAGGTAATATGAGCACTGATGAAAATAACCTATCGACCTCCGAGTATAAATTTACCTTTCGGGAAACTGGCAGCACCCTAACTTCTGAAAGACATTTTTCGGCCACCACCCCCGAGGTGGCGAAGGAAATGTTTGAATTCGCATGCCGAAAGGATGAAGTTTCCGTGGATGAGGTGGATATCGCAGTCTGGAATCGCTGGGCCGACCGATGGGATGAAGTTTCATCCCTGGAAGAAGTTTCGGGATCGCATTGATTTAGTCGCATAATCTTTCTCTTTCCCCTATTTTGATCGGGATGTGTAAGCCACAGCCCGCAAAATGAGTTCAAATAGTTCCTTTAACCTCCAGCACAAAGACGAAACCTCCCGTGCCAGGGTAGGCACCCTGTCACTACCGCAGGGAGAAGTCCCAACCCCCGTATTTATGCCAGTGGGTACACAGGCTACGGTAAAAGGAACTCTGCCCAGTGACCTCCATCATGTGGTCAAATGTCCGATCATCCTCGGAAACACCTATCATTTGAATTTACGACCAGGGGTTGAGATTGTCCGCCAGGCGGGAGGCCTCAGCAAATTTATGAACTGGAATGGACCGGTGCTCACCGATTCAGGAGGTTTTCAGGTTTTCAGTTTATCCAAGCTCAGAAAGATTGATGATCAGGGAGTCCGCTTCCGTTCCCACCTGGATGGGAAGGAAATCTTTCTCGGTCCGCAGGAGGCGGTGGATATTCAGGATGGTTTACATTCCGATATTGCGATGTGTCTGGACGAATGCCCCGCAGCGGAAGCCTCACGGGAGGAAGTGCAGGCAGCCACCGATCGTACCACCCTCTGGGCGGAACATTGTCTCCGGCATTGGCAGGGGAAAGGGTGCGATCAGGATGGCCGGAAATTGTTTGGGATTGTCCAGGGTGGTCGGTTTGAAGATCTACGCCTCAAATCTGCCGAAGAATTGATTGCCCTGAATTTTCCGGGCTATGCGATTGGCGGGGTCAGTGTCGGGGAGACCGAAGAGGAAATGCTCGAACAGGTAAAATGGGTCAGTGCGGTTCTGCCCGAGGAAAAGCCCAGGTATGTCATGGGGGTGGGTACGCCTCCCCAACTCCTTCAAATGGTCAGCATGGGGGCAGATATGTTTGACTGTGTGATGCCAAGCCGGGCTGCCCGTCATGGCATGGCCTTCACCCAGGACGGCACCCTCAACCTGCGAAACGAGAAATTTAAGGAAGATTTATCCCCCCTCGATCCTTCCACGGATTGTTATATATCCCGGGAATTTACCAAGTCCTACCTTCGGCATTTAATCATGGCGAAGGAATCGTTAGCCGGTGTGCTTCTCACCCTGCACAACCTCAGGTTTTTCGTACAATTAATGGAGACCGCCCGAGCCAAAATTCTTGAGGGGACTTTTTCCAGGTGGTCTGCTCAATGGATCGCTCATTATCAGTCCGGTAAATAAAAAAGCCGGGCAATCACCCGGCTTTCTTGTGATAAATAGGTTGTATTCTAAATCAGCCTTTGGGAGCTTTTAATTCAGCATCCTTAGGACCTGCATCCTTGGGGGCAGTTCCTTTCCATTCGCAAACATATCCCTTTACTTTTCCGGAGAAATCAGTGGTGTCTGCCCATTTTCCGTTCTTTCCGCTAAGGATGAGAAAGTTGTGCCCGGAAGCGGCGGAGGGTTGTCCTTCGTCCCAGTTCTTCATTTTGAAAGCTTCTCCGTTATCCCAGGTCCATGTTCCTTCTTCAAACTCATCAGTACCACCGAGCCAGATCAGATTTCCTTTGGCCATCCTGCGGACAAATTCATTTTCCTGGGCAGTGGTGATCACCACGAGCTCTCCCCCGATATCATCACAGGCAAACTTAGCCTCCCACCAGGTACTGTTGGTATCAAGAAAAGCTTTATAGTGATTACCACGGAATGCCACGGCATCCTTGGGTGGTTCGACCTTGTCGGCGAACAACGCTTGAGAAAGAATAGATGTGAGAAATAGGGTGAAGATGGTTTTTAATTTCATAGATATCTATTTAGCTAATAGCCCAAGTTTCCATTTTCGCAACAAATTTTCTAATAGCTCAGGGTAAATTC
>JBMYOA010000081.1:0-7718 GCA_049598825.1 Opitutales bacterium
ATATGCACAAGCAGAGGAGTTGGGTTTTGGGATTCAATTTTCCAAAAGTTCAGGGTCATATCCTCATGTGGTCCATAGGATACCTGCTTATAGGTAGGATCTACTTTTTGGGCTTTTCCAGAAAATGCGAGGAAAAGAGAAAAAGAGAAATACAAAAAAGTTTTCATTAGGCGTGTTTGGTTAAGTAGATTTGATCTTTCGTTAAATCCCGTTCCAGATGGTCGATTTTTTCAATATCCAAAATCGATGGGTAGGAGCGGGGACATATTTCAATCGTGGAACTTTCAGGGATAGATAGGTTGTACTGTGCGAGCCATCTATGAGCTCTTTTATTCAGGTCTTCCATGGAGCTTTCCAACGAATCAACTCCCGTCTTATTCTTTACCGGGGAAAACTCTTCCCGCCTGTCAGCTTCGAGAATTAATGGATTTTTAGCCATTGGCAGGGCATCGAAAACAAAGGTTTCAAATTTCACCGCGTTTGGTTCTTCTGGCTCGACCAGATCGCCCTTGTCATTGATGAAAGAGACCTTTTTTTCAGCCCGATGATAAGGCAGTTTCATTTCGCCACTGGCAAATTGTTCAATGAAGTCGCGCCGCAGAACATGAATGGCGGGACTTCCCGCACGATATTTTATTCGACCATCACTGTCTTTTTCGAGAGCTTTTTCTTCGGGAAGATCCGAGTATTCGATTATGGTAACGCGATCGCCAATCGAAACAAAATTCCCCAATTTTTCAAACGGCCCGGTTTTGGTAAGGGAACGGCTCGACATATCCGAGTTTTGGAGGTCATGTAGTCCGATAAATAAAGGGTTGAGAATGGTCACCAATGGATTATCGACCTGAAAATAGGAGACATGTTCAATACCTCTTTCCGCCATATCGGCCATGGATCCGGAATCAATTAAAGCTTTGAGGGAGCCTCCATGTCCGTTTGGGGATAAGGCTAGACTATCCTTCGATGCGAGGAGCAGGTTACCTTCGAAATCGGTCGCGGGCATGACTCCTTGAGCGAAAAAGCGGAGGTTTTCTTCACCAAGCCCGTAAAAATTATTTTTCTTAAAGTGGGAGACCGTGGCATTAAGATTTAAAGGACTGCACATGATGTACCATGGAATGGTTACTTCATATTTTTCGGAGAGCCCTAGAATTTGCTCAGCAAATAGTTGAAAGAGTGTCTTCTTTTTGATGGGGGTGACCGGTAAGGTCCCTTTGGGTCCATCATAGCCAAGTCGAGTACCCTGTCCGCCTGCCACGGTGAATGCAGCGGTTTTACCCGCCCGAATCAGGCTTTCGCCATGCTGGTAAGCTTTTTTATAGAGGTCGTTCTGTTCAGCAGATTCCGGAAGTAACGGGAAATAAGTAGCAGGACCATAATCCTTCGGTAATCCAATTTCGTCTTGAGTAAAGATGCATTCCTCCAAGGCTGATTCTAGCTCGCTCCAGTCCAACTCCTGAACTTGTTTGGCAAGATGGGGGCTTTGGGTGGCAAGTTGATTGATCCGTTGTTGATTTTTTTCAATGATGTCCATGGTTTCTTTGCTTTTATCGTGGGGGGAGGAGACATGCAATTTTCAATCCATGCTCATAGGAGCTTTTGAACTATTTTGAAAGATTTTTGAGAGAAACTAACTTTTTGTTCTTTTGGTAAAGATAGTTTTGTTGTGCATTGTAAGCGTCGGAACGTTTCTTCGTAAGTTTTTTAAAATCAGGCTTTTCTTTGACTTCCTCTCTTGCCTGATTTCGTTTTTGAGTGATTTCTTGATTGGTTATAAAAAGTTGAGGATATTGCGATTCGAGTGCTTGTTGAACATCTTCAAAATGTTCGACCAGCCTGACATATTCGGGATGGCTGCTAAACATTATACGAGTCTCTTCGAGCACAGCCTTGGAGCGAGCTTCAGGAAGTCCTTCAATTTCTGGATTTTTACCTATTAGAAATTCATCCAATGCCCGTTTTGCCCGAAAGGTGGCAAATAGCATCTCTTTGTATTTTGGATCTTCTTTATGAAGTTTCTTACGAAGAGCCTGTGTTTTCTTTTGAAATGCTTTGTGGGAAGTAAAAACTTCCGGAAATTTTTCTACTTTCTCCTGATCAAGGAGGTCGACTTGTTCGACCAGTGCTCGATAGGTCGGGTCGGTCATATGCAATTTTGCATGAAGATTCTGCTTGAGAATTTGGTACTCTTCTTTGGGGGTTCTCTGAATGGAAGGATTCTCCTTTTCTGAGCCAATAAGCGAGAGATTCTTATCTCTATGGGGATTTCGACCTACTTGAAAAACCTGAACATTATCAAATGAGGCACCCGCTCGATCCACTTGAAAGGCAAAGTAGGTCCTTTCTTTCTGAATAATTGGATGCTGGCCGAAAGCGATGTTCTGGTGATCAAGATGTGCGACTACTTGGTCCCCTAAAAACTCAATCGTCATCACATACCATTTTCCGTCTTTGAAGTTGTATGCACATTCACCATGACGCATGGGATAAAATGGGCCATCAGGATCATATGCAGTCTGAATAAAAAAATGATTTTTTTGTATATGTAATACGGTGTTGTATCCACCATTTGAACCCGTCACCAAGCGAATATCCTCAGCTCCATCAAAACGAAATTCAAATCGTATAAGTGCGTCTTTAAAATTAGGTTCTTTGTAAAAGAGTCGTTTGTTATCTCCTGCAATTTGATTACGTAAAAGCCTTCCATTTTTAACTTCCCATTCTTTTTGGAAAAACCAATTGGGACTTATTTGTCCTGCGGAAAAATGTTCCCCCCACAAAAGATTTCTACTTTCGGTAAGCAGGGGGCGGGAAGGAATTCGTGCACCGGTTTTTTCGCGCCAGGAAAGAAGTTCTTGGTGAAGCTTCTTAACAAGATTCGGATTAGTATTTGATAAATCATTTTTTTCGGATGGGTCTTTTTTTAGATTAAAAAGCTCAAACTTTTGCGGCCTTGCCGGGTCAAAATATTCAATTAATTTGTAATCATTTTTACGGATTGCCCCGCTGGAAACTCCACCAAGAAAATGGGGTCGGTCCAATGGGTAATGCCAATGTAAAGAATCGCGCTTGGTTGGCTTTGCTGGATTTTGCCAGGTGGATAGAGTTGAAATACCGTCTAACTTTTGCTTTGAATCTGGTTCAATTTTGGCAGCTTCAAGAAGGGTGGGGTAGAAGTCGTGATTTACAACTGGTTGCGAGCAGGTTTCGCCGGATGGAACTTTTCCTCTGGGCCATCGCACAATCAATGGCACCCTGATTCCTCCCTCGTATAGCTGACTTTTTCCTCCTCTCAGCGGTTCGTTGCTGGTGACATTGGTTTCTCCCCCATTATCACTTGAAAAAATGAATATGGTATTATCTGAAATCCCGAGGTCGTCGAGTTTTCTCGTTAAGAGACCAATCCCGTCGTCAATGCTTTCAAGCATCGCCCCTAAATGTGGATTGTGATTTTCAGACCAATGTTCACAGTGCTCGACATCAAGACCTGCATCTTTGCAGAGGTAACAGTTGGTCCTTTTACTTTTTCCGGGAGATTTTTTCCTCCGGTATTTTGCCACCAAGTCGGGACGTCCGTTCAGAATGGTGTGAGGTGCGTAATGACTAAGATAGAGAAAGAAAGGTTTATCTTTATTTCTTTCTACGAATTCAACGGCCTCGAAGTTTAAACGGTCAGTGAGGTATTCATTTTCCCCCAGTCTGTTTTTTGGCAGATCTATCCATGAGATGGGTTGAGTTCGAAAAACATAAGGCCAAAAATTTGCCCCATTTCCTACCCCTTTGATTTCACTTCCAATATTCCAGGAGAAGCCATGATCCTTGGGCCTTATTTCGAACTGGGCATTTTGATATTTATAACCGGTAAGGTGCCATTTACCCACCATTCCTGTTGAATATCCATTGTGGCGAAGCATCTTTGGCAGGGTGACCTGACTGACAGGTAATGCGTTGGAAGAGTTGGGCCGCAGGTAATCCAGGATACCCACACGGGCCGGGTGTTGACCAGTTAGTAAAGCCGCCCGATACGGCGAGCACACGGGAGCAGCCGCATAAGCATGAGTGAACCGGACTCCTTCTTTCGCAAGTTGATCAAGGTGTGGAGTCTCATGAAAAGTATTCCCATAGCAACCGAGCTCCGCCCAGCCAAGATCATCGGCGAGAACAAAGATAATATTCGGTCGATTTTCTTTGGATAGAGCTTGATGAAATAACCCAAGTATAAAAAAAGGAAGAAGGCGAAAGGTCATTTTAAAGGTATTGAAACTGAACAGGAATTGACGGAAACATCGGTGTAAAATGTCAAAGAGTTAGGTCGCGTTGCCTTACCCTCGATAAATTTTGCCCCTCGAAAAGAGGGTTTACCTGAAGCTTCCATTTCATCGAGCCATGTTTCAATTCTTACAGGCAAAGGACTTCCCTCGACAGATATTTTCTTTTGCATGCCTCCAAAAAAACCTTTTTTTCTCTCAATTCGTATGTTGGTCCAGCCCGAATGATCCGCGATGGGAATATCCACTTCCATCCAATCCCATGCGAGCGGTAGAGAATCCCTAATCGATAAAGTATTTTCAGGCACAGAGTATGAGAGTCCGGCAAACCCTTCCAAAAATAGGAGAATTTTTCCGGCGTTGAAATTCGAATATTGGTCGCCAAAAAGTTCTAGATCCCTGCGGTAAGCTTCCGGTGCGACAGGGATTCCCCACTTTTCATGATAGTTGTAATTTTCAAGGTGATTTACACTTAGTTCAGATGCAATCTTGGGGAAGCCTTGCTTGAACATTCCGTCCAAGGTGAAATAAGCGGTGTCAGGAGTGTAGCCAAAAGCATTATCATCTGGTGATGCAAATTTTTCCATAGATTGCTTGGACATAGCTAGGGGGAAAAACTCACCATAAAAGCCACGATCTTTATTCAAAGCCCATGCATGAATCATTTTACCAGCATATTCACGAGGAAAGTTTTGCGAACGCATTGCCCAAAAAGCATTGGTATGAAGTTTGCCGTCCTTGGGACCCATAAAAAAGTTTTCGTGGCCGTTAGCTTCCCATCTTTGATCAAACATTAATTGAATATGCTTCGGATCCTGCCGCATTATTTTTCCCCAATGTTGCACATCCTGAGGGAAGTCAGAGATCTCTGCCATTTTCTTCAGGACCTCAAGAACTTCGAAATCATTCATCGCAAAACCCAGTAGTTTTTTCCAAAAAACTTTTTTAAAATATCCATCGTAGCACTTTCGGATGAAGGCACGGTCACCCGTGTGCTGATAGATTTGCCAAGCTCCTAAAACATGCTCTGCCAGTTCTCCACCATAGGCACCCGAGTGCCAAGTGGTACCCTTATTGTCTGAGAGCATAATCAGTCCGTTTGGGAGTTCTCGGAAACGGTTATTTTCTACAAGATGTTTCCAGGTGAGAACATTGCCGTATGCGAAACGAGCTTTGTCTCTTGTCCAAGCCCCCACTTTAATCTGAAAACAGGCATCGTAGCGATGAATCCCCAGGAAGTTGTTAACTGCTGACTGGGTATGATTCTCCATTTCCCAACCTTGCTGCACATCTATGTAATACATAAGGTAAATGGACCAAAGATAATAATAGATGTCTTCAAATTTTGCATCACTGCAACGGAACTGTGGGATTTGCTCACTGAGCAGTTGATTCATTTCAGTCGTTTTATCGAGCAGCATCTGCGAATTCTTATTGATGATGTCTTGTGCACCCTTTAATGCGGTATTTTCATTATCGTGCATAGCCCACGACACTGTGACTCCGTTGTGATCGCAGGGAATTTCAAAAAAATACTTTTTTTCACCTTTAGCCCCAGTACTTAGGGCAAGGGTTTTGGAAAAGTCTCTCGAAGAGGAGAGGGCGGTTGTCATGCCTTGGTATACGCACGGGCCCACTCGATCTGGCCCATCTGGATCGGGCTTAGAGGTTACGGTGCCACCTTCCTTGATTAATAAAACATTCCTGTCTGTATTATACTTAATCTTGGCAGATGAAGAAACACTATGGCGTACATAAAAACTGTGCCCCGTAAATTGAAGAATTACGGGTTCAGAAGATGTGATGATGGAAGCAGCTGCGTCATTGGTTCCGATAAATTTTTCTTCTCGGATTTTCACTCCTTCAATTTGGTATTCGCAAACCATTTTGTCGGGTCTCCAAATCATTTTTGTAGGTACGGGATGCTTGTGCACTTTGTCTCCGATACGGACACTGCCATACAGAACGCGAGTATCTTTATAGAATTCCCAACCTCGATAGTCATTCCCTACACCTGTGTGCTCCGTTCCATCAATCTGACTTTCAACCATACCTACTCCGCGACTTCTTAGATCATGATAAAAAGGGTGAGTCAGCCCTAGAGTCTCATCCTCGATTGGCTTCCAGCTTGCATGGAAGCCACCTACATAATATGCGAGGTTACCGGCTAGAAACCCGTGCTTTTTACCCTGAATGGATTGCTCGAGCCTCTTGCACAAGTCATCCGTTTGTGGTCCTGAATTTGCAGTGGATCGTGATGGATTGAGCCAAAAGAGTAATAGACAAATAAGGAATCTTTCCATCATGAATTAATGGAAACTCCTATTCAAACGCGACTTTAACTTCCAATATTCCAACCGCCGCTTGTTCCTGTGCTTGCATGTTGATCCGAATAGCATCGCAGGTTAGGGGAGAAGCCGGGTGTACCACATTATATTGGTTTGCCCGGTTGTCATATCGATCGGTGACATAGAGTTCGAAAGGTTGCCACTTTCCATTTTTACGGACTTCAAGAGACCATGCCTTTGGAAACTTAACATCCTGTTGGTCTTGCATCCAGTAGACTCCAATATCGCGAATTTTCTTTGGTTCAGGAAATTTAGCTTCGACCCACTGACTGGTTCCAAGTTGGGGTCTACTCGTCCAGCGGGGAACATCTTTGCCACTGGACCATCTTGGTTCTTTGCCGTCACCTATTGCAGATACGGTATCGAGATCTGAAGTATGAGAAGCTTTGATGTCAGAAAAAATGCTTTCTTTGGGAAGTTGATGGGGATCAAAAACGGCCAGTTCTGGCGTTGTGGGAAACCAAATGGTCATCGAACCGGGGGAACGATTGTTCCAAGCATAATATGGAACAAGAGAAAGTTTTCTTCTTTCGGTTTTTCCTGATTGGGTAAGTGCATTTGATTGCGTGGAAGCCTGGATGAAGGATCCTGCAGGAAGGTTAACTTTTGATAAATTTACTTTTTGAACGGATGGTTTTGCATCAAGATAGAAGCGTTGGGTGGACCCGCCATTATCTGCTTCTTCGGCACATAGCACAAATGGTCCACGGGTAAAGGCCACGCGTTGTTTGTTTTCTTCCACCCTTTTGTCACAGTGATTTAGGCGCAGGGGCATAGGTAATTCGAGTATAACTTTGTCCCCTTTTTCCCACTGACGGTCTATGGTTGCAAACCCAAGATTAGTCTGGGTTGAGACTTTTTGGCCGTTGACTGAAAGCTTCCACATCTGGGTTGTCTTATTTTGGTAGTGATAGAGCTTTCCTGGTACAAACTGATCTCCTGCCCAGGTGGGAATCCTGAGGTGGAGTTTGAAGGAAGCGGTTTTTTGCGGATTAAGGGAAACTTCAATTCTTCCATCGTTGGGGTATTCGGTGGTTTGAGAAATCGCAAGCTTGGTTCCTCCAATATCCAGCTCGGTTGAGGTTTCGGCATACATGGCGAG
>JBMYOA010000082.1:0-7681 GCA_049598825.1 Opitutales bacterium
GTGTAGTTTTGTCATGCAGAGATGATCAAATTTATCAGTTGATGGTGTTTCCATTAAACTTATCAGTTTATCAATCATCTCGTTTACCGGCACCTCGATTGTTGATGTGGGAAACTTGAGGAATTCAATCGAATCAATCTTGTCAAAACCAAGAATCTGCAGGTCATCGGGGATCGAAATGCCCTGCTCATCTAAATATTGGGCAACGCCTTGTGCGATTCCATCGGAAAAAGTAACCAAATAATCAAAGTTCGAATCTTTAATTTGTGGCAAAAGATTCTGAGCTAGTTTCCGACCTAATAAAAATGGATTCTCTCTTAATTTGCCCCCTTGTGGGTTTGGGTAAGTCACCACTTTCTTAAGTTTTGAAAGCAACTTTTGGGTCTTTGAACTTTTCTTGATAAAAGAATGGATTTTTTCATCCATCAACAACCCTCCCTGTCTTTTTGTAAGTAGGCGTTTAATAAACGGGACATAAGCGTCGGGTCTGGAGAACCCTATTAAATGGCCACCGCACTTTAATAGACTTTGAGCCACATCTGGCGAATGCACATCAAAGGGGAAATTGTAAAAAAAGTGTGGGACCGCACTAAGGAATGGAGTTAATGATTTTTCCCTCAAATCTTCTTCACCAAAATTCGGAAGCATGGGACTTAGGACAATGATTATCCTGTTTACGCGGTGCCCCATCATTTCTTTCACTGCATTACATAGCTCCCCTTCATTACTCATATGAATCTCAACCGACTTCTGGGAACTGAGAAAGTAATGATTTAATTTTTCCAGTGCTATGGAAGTGTGCGAGTAGAGTGGACCGTGACAGAGAATCCCAATTCGGTCCTTTTTATTTTTTTTGAGAGAGATGGCCGTCCGGTTGGGGACAAAGCCTATTTCATACATCTGTTTGGTTATGCGGTCATATGTGGCCTGAGAAATTCTTTTTTCTTTCCAGTTCTCATTAATAATCGCCGAAATCACCTGACGGGATGTGCCCGTTTTTTTGGCCAAATCCGAAGTGGAATAATATTTGGCTTTCATTGGCATTGACCGGTCTTTTTACCCAGAAACTGTTAGACCCCGCAAAAGCAGGAAAAGCCTCCGTCTACTGCCATAACCGTGCCCGTTACGAATGAAGATGCATCCGATAGTAGGTAGTGAATTGCCCCGTAAACTTCTTCCTGTTTTCCGAAACGCTTAAAAGGCGTTTTGTTGATTACCTGCTGGCCGCGTTCCGTAAAAGTACCATCTTCGTTCGTCAATAAGGCTTTATTTTGTTTGGAAATAAAGAAACCAGGTGCCACGGCATTAACCCTGACCTTGTCCCCGTATTTGAGTGCCATTTCGGTGGCCATCCAGCGGGTGAAGTTATCGATCGCTGCTTTTGCATTCGAATAGCCAAGAACCCGGGTGAGAGCTTGCGTTGAAGACATGGAGGAGAAATTGATTACGCAACCGGTGCCCTGTTCTTTGAAGGCTTTACCGAAAACTAGGGTTGGGACGACGGTACCTTTAAGATTAAGATCCATGACTTTACTGTAATCCTTAAGATCAAGGTCGAAGATTTCTTTATCCGGTCCGATGGTGGCTCCAGGCATATTTCCTCCAGCTCCGTTGATTAAGGCATCCACTCTTCCAAATTTATCCACCACATTGGAATACCCGGCTTCCAGTCCCTGCTCATCAAGGACATCACAGGTAACCCCCATGCAATCCGGGGAAATGGCTTCTGCATCAGTGATGGCTTTATCCACTCTTTCCTGATTTCTGCCAAGATACACTACTTTAGCACCGTTTTTCTGGAGATATTGAGCAGCACCGCCAGCTAAGATTCCGGTGGCTCCGGTCACTACAATTACTTTTCCGCTAACATCAAATAATTCGTTCATACTAGTATTAGTTATTAAATTTATCTTACGACTCGGGCTCCTCCGCCGCTCATAATTTTTTCCACATCACTGAGGGTTGCCATAGATGTATCTCCAGGGGTGGTCATGGCCAACGCACCATGGGCTGCCCCATAATTTACAGCTTTGTCCCCATCGTGCCCCTGGAGGAAACCATAGATTAAGCCAGAGGCAAAGCTGTCGCCCCCGCCTACCCGGTCCATGATTTCCAGTTCTGGACGATGTGTCGCTTCATAAAAAGTACCGTTTTCCCAGCAGATGGCTCCCCAATCATTAATGGTGGCGGTTTTTACGCTTCTCAGTGTTGTAGCGGTTGCCTTGAAGTTGGTGAACTCGGCCACGACTTGGTTAATCATATTCTTGAACTTATCGACTTCGATATTGGAAATGTTTTCGTCCACACCTTCGACTTCGAAGCCCAGGCATGCGGTAAAATCTTCCTCGTTACCAATCATGACATCCACATTTCGTGCGATTGCCCGGTTGACCTCCTGGGCCTTTTGAATTCCGCCGATTGATTTCCATAGGGATGGGCGATAATTTAAATCATAGGAGACCACCGTCCCATATTTTTGAGCCGACTGGACGGCTTCGGCCGTAATTTCTGCGGTGGATTCAGAGAGTGCCGCAAAGATTCCTCCTGTATGAAACCAGCGAACCCCTTGTTTGCCGAAAATATCGTCCCAATCAAAATCGCCTGGTTTTAGCTGGCTTGATGCAGTGAGTCCGCGATCAGGCACTCCAACGGCCCCGCGAATCCCAAAACCACGTTCAGTGAAATTGAGTCCGTTCCTTACTTCTCTTCCGAGTCCATCGTATGGCGACCATTTGATCAGTGAGGTATCAACCCCTCCTTGCATTATGAAATCTTCAATTAACCGTCCGATCTCATTGTCAGCAAAGGCAGTAGCGACGGCGGTTGTCAGACCAAAACATCTTCGTAGCCCACGGGCCACATTGTATTCCCCTCCCCCTTCCCAGGCTTTGAATTCTCTGGCCGTACGGATCCGGCCTTCTCCAGGATCAAGACGCAGCATAATTTCTCCAAGAGAGATCAGGTCATATTTACATTCAGATTGAGGACGAAGGGTAAGGCTCATAATTTAGCTTTCTTTGGTTTCTTTCTTAAATTGTTCAAGGTTCCAGATTGGGTGCCCGCATTCATTGGCGATTTTATTAAATCCCAGGATTTCATTTTCGGAGAACAGAAGTCCTCCGGCTTTCTTTGTCCGCTCAGCGAATTCAGCTTCGAACTGTCCTGGGATAATGCAGTCACTATTTCCACCGGCGAGGATATCATCCAGAATGACTTTGATATTTTCCTGCTGCGTCCTCCCGAAGGCAAAATTTTCGGAACTGATGGCGTCCGGATGGATAACCTGGAAGTAAAAGTTGGGTGTATGCTTATCCCCATCATCCAAATGGTTGCTTCGCAAGGTGGGCTTGGATGCACCGATGAAGCCGGCCACAATCTCATTGATGAGGGACAGCCCATAACCTTTATGGGCTCCAAATGGTTTAAGGGCGGAGACTTGATGCGGATCCAGGGTTTCTTGTCCATCTTTATCGACGGCTGCACCTGGAGGAAGGGATTTCCCTTCCCGTTTTAATTGCTGTACCCGTCCCATAGCGATTACAGAGGTAGCCCAATCAATCACAACCGGAAACCCAATGGCTTCCGTGGTTGGGAAGCCCCAGGAGTGTGGATTGGTGCCAAGAGTGGGCTCGCTTCCCATGAAGGGGACGACCTCAGTAATTGAAGCCGTGCAGTTGGTGTAGGCAATGTATCCACGTTTAGCGGCATCCATCACATACCCACCACCCCAGAGGTAGTGAAAAGCATGATCGACTGATACCTGTCCAATTCCGTACTGATCGGCCAATTCAATGCAGCGGTCCATTGCTTCAAATGCAGTGGCCTGTCCCAATTTATACTGACAGTCCCATACTTCGGATGATGCAAAACGATTTTCCTTTTTAATGATTTGAGCAGAAGGTTTGCAACCGCCAGCTTTGGAGCCAAATAAGTCATCCAAGTGCAGGGCTTTTAAGGCATTGTGTGTGCGGATTCCATGAGTGGTGGCATAAGCTGAGAATTTGGCTGCTGCCTGACATTCGGAGTCATCGAAACCACGATGCCCGTAAGCCTTTTGGACCAAGTCGTTATGGGTCTCGGTGGGTACGATGTAAAATTGATCTTCCTGGGACATGTTTTTGTTTTCTAGAGATGAGATGTTAGTGGAGCCTCATTGGCCTGAGCCAGCGGTTTCTTCCCTTCCAGTGCTAGAATCAGATTTCTGGCAGCCATCGTGGCCTGCCTCTCCACAGATTCATAAGTCCTCGAACCAATGTGAGGGGTTATCACCGTATTGGGTGCTTTGAGTAAAGGATGATCAGCCGGTGGTGGTTCCACATCGAGAACATCGGTGCCGTATCCACCCACCGATCCTGAATGAAGTGCACTCACCATGTCGTCGGTATTTACGATCTCTCCCCTGGCACAGTTCAGAATGACCACACCTTCTTTCATTTTGGCAATACTACCCTGATTGATCATGCCTCGGGTTTCATCCGAGAGGTTGGTGTGCAGACTGATAATGTCTGCCTGATTCATGGCTGCCTCGGCTGACTCACATCTCTCGACTCCATACTTTTGGGCAAAATCTTCATCCCAATAAAGGTCAAATCCCACAATTTTCATTCCAAATGCATGGGCTCGGATGGCCACTTCTTTTCCAATTCTTCCAAGTCCAATAATAGCGATCGTTTTCCCCATGATTTCATTGCCTGTCACCCGTACCCATTCACCGTTGGCGACATGATTGGCTTCCTTGACGAGTTTCCTGAAAAGAGCAAGCATCAGGGCAAAGGTATGCTCGGCCACTGTGGTGTGGTTAACTCCCGGGCAAAAAGTGAGGGGGATTTCCTTTTGGGCGACATAATCGGTATCGATTTTATCGAGACCTATTCCGTATTTTGAAATTACTTTTAATTTCGGAAGAGATTTATCGATGACTGCCCGGGTAATATCATCATCACCGCAAAGAAAAGCATCAATGTCGCCCACGAGCTCGAGCATTCTTGATTCCGTGAGTGGACCTCGTTCGCAAATGAGATCAAAGCCTGCATTCTTTAATAAGTCGTGATGGGGTCCGGGGGTGTCCTGGAATGATGTGGTGGTAAGAAGAACTTTCATGGTTAGCAAATGGGCAATATGCTTTACATGAGTTAAGCTCGACGTCAATTTACATCCACTATGGTTCATGAATATGACGGATAATAAATACAAAGTTGGAATTATTGGGGCTGGCGTGATCGCTGATTTTCACGCACAGGCACTCCAGGCCATGGATAATACAGAACTTGTGGCCGCCTATGCCCGCAATCAGCAGAAAGCCGATTTGTTTGCACAGAAATACGGGTGTGCCGCTTACTCGGACTTGGAGCAATTTATTCAGCATTCAGGCATGGATGTGGTTACGATTGGCTCGGTGAGTGGTGTCCATCTCGATCATGTTTCCGTAGCAGCTAAAGCGGGTAAGCACATAATCTGTGAGAAACCACTTGAGGTCACTCCCGCTCGGGTCGATGAAATGATTAAAGTTTGTGATGAAGCTGGCGTGATGCTATCGGGAATTTTTCCGCGCAGGTTTAATGATTCAACCCATATTTTTAAGGAGGCATTGGATGGCGGAAGGCTTGGGAAGGTTGTGCTTTGTGATACTGCCATTAAGTGGTGGAGGACGCAGGAATACTACGATAGCGGAGCGTGGCGTGGAACCTGGGATTTAGACGGTGGAGGTGCCCTGATGAATCAGTCAATTCATACGATTGATTTGATGCTTTATTTGATGGGCGATGTTAAATCAGTTTCTGCATCCGGTGGTTTGGAAGCACATCATGGGATCGAGGTGGAAGATGTGGCCGTGGCCATGGTCGAATTTCAGTCTGGAGCAAGGGGTGTGATTCAGGCATCGACCGCCTGTTATTCAAATACCGGACTGCCCGCTTCCATTCATATCTGTGGCGATCAGGGCTCGATTATGATGGTGGACGATAAATTCAGTATTTGGGATCTCATGCACTCAAATCAGGAGGATGATGAGATCTTGCAACAACACGGGTTACAATCTTCCCAGTCAGGAGCCGGTGCTGCTGATCCTAAGGCGATTGATTTCCAGTGGCATCAACGAAATTTTGAAAATGCATTAGACGCACTTGATAAGAATGAAACTCCTGCCGTGGACGGTAAAGAAGGGCGAAGGGCCGTCGAGCTGATCTGTGCGATTTACGAATCTATAAAAAATAACGGAGCCAAAATTAATTTATAATAAAAAGATAATATGTACCTTACCGGAATAGCAGACGAAGCCTCGCAGGATATAAACGAACAAATTTCGGCCACAAAAGAGCTTGGTTGGAATGCGATCGAATCCCGTTTTATTAATGGCAAAAATATTCATGATATCAGCGAAGAAGAATTTGAACAGGTGTTCAATGCGTTGGATGGCTCAGGGGTTTACATCAATGCCTTTGGCTCTGCGATCGGAAACTGGGGCAAGGATGTCAGGGACGATTTTTCGATTACTGAAGCGGAAATTAGCCGGGCTATCCCCCGAATGAAAAAGCTGGGTGCTAAGTTTGTGCGCATTATGAGTTATAAGGTTTTGGACCAGGAGGATCAACTGGTTGATGAACGGATTCGTAGGCTCAGACTGATCGTTGAGGCTTTTTCCAAGGAAGGGATAACTGCGGTTCATGAAAATTGCATGAATTACGGGGGGATGAGTTGGAAGCATACAATTGAGTTGGTGGAAGCCGTACCGGGCATGAAATTAGTTTTCGATACCGCGAATCCTGCCTTTAACCGTGACCGCTCGAAGCCAGGCGAGCCATGGCAGAGTCCCTTAGAGTTTTACCAAAATGTGAAAGAGCATATTGCCTATGTTCATATTAAGGACTGCCTGAGTCCCTCTCCCGAGAACGACAATAAGGAGGTTTATACCTATCCGGGCGAAGGACATGGCTGTGTAAAAGAAATCTTGCAGGATTTGAAGGATACTGGATACGCAGGAGGGATCTCGATTGAACCGCACCTTGCCGCGGTATTCCATGATGCAGATTCCAATAATCAAACGGATGAGGACCCTAAGGATATTTATATCCGATATGGCAGAGAGTTAATGAGTATTTTAGATTCAATCGACTTTCAATACACTCCTTATTCTTCTTAATTGGTTCGACTTCTTTCATTTTACGATTAGACCGAATTCTATGGCCAAAGTTACTTACATCACTCCAAGCGGAAACGAAGTCGTCGTCGAAGATGCAATTGGTAATCTTATGGAGATTGCCCGGGAATACGATGTCGAGGGTATTGAAGGTGCATGCAGCGGATGCTGCTCATGTGCAACCTGTCATGTGCGGGTTAAACCGGAATGGTTGGACAAAACCGGTAGAGCAACTGAAGCGGAACAGGACCTGATTGATCTCGAGAGCGATACAGATGAGCGTAGCCGTCTGAGTTGCCAGATCGAGATGTCAGATGAATTGGACGGTCTCGTGGTCGAGGTGGCTCCGTTCTAAGTAAGCCAATCGAAAAATCATATTTTTATTTATAGAGCGAGTAAATCGTCCATTAATTGGGCCGTCTTTTCGACTCCCCCATCATTTCCTTCACGGGTTGCCCACCCTGTAAATTCTATTTTTTCGAGTTCATTTCGGACTTTCTTCCAATCAACATCTCCCTGACCCAGTGGGCAGAATCCATTTTTTGA
>JBMYOA010000083.1:0-7666 GCA_049598825.1 Opitutales bacterium
GTTATCATTAAGCAAAGGATGACGATTTATAGAGAAAAATCAACAGGACTATAAATAAATCCTACCAATTACTCCATCGCCTGGGAAAGCTGCTCGTTCAACAACTCAACCGAATGCTTGATGGAATCATCCTGATCCATCATATTCTCGACGGTTTTACATGCATGAATAACCGTTCCGTGATCTCTACCACCAAACGCGGCACCAATTTCTTGCAAGGAATGCTCGGTGAGAATTCGTGATAAATACATCGCGACTTGGCGGGGAAAAGCTATGTTTGCTGGTCGACGACGAGAAAGCATATCGGCCATTCTCAAGTGGTAATAATCAACCACTTTCTTTTGAATAGATTCCATTGTAATGCGGCTTAAATTCTCTTCCCTAAGGATGTCACGAAGTAACCGTTGAACTGTTTCCAAGTCTGCTTTTTTGCGGGTCAAACCAACATAACCGGCGACCCGGGTCAATGCACCCTCCATCCTTCTGACATTGCGGGAGATATTTTTAGCTAAAAACTCGAGAATATCATCTTCAATTTTAATCCCCATCGCATCAGCTTTGCGAGTAAGAATTGCAACCCTTGTCTCTAAGTCAGGTGCCTGAATATCAGTGACTAATCCCCACTGGAATCTGGAAAGCAAGCGGCTTTCAATCTTGTCGATTTCACCTGCCGGGCGGTCAGAGGTAAGAAAGATTTGCCTTTGTGCTTCGTAGATTTCGTTGAAAGTATGAAAGAATTCTTCCTGAATGCGCTCTTTACCAGCAAGGAACTGAATATCATCAATCAACAAATAATCTACACTGCGATATCGGGCACGAAACTTGGTTAAGCTATTTTCCTGGATTGCACGGATAAATTCATTGGTAAATTTCTCACAAGAAACATAGGTGATCCGGCAGGAAGGGTTGCGATTCAAAGCCTGATGAGCAACCGCATGCATGAGGTGAGTCTTACCCAGTCCTGTTTCGCCATAGAGAAATAATGGATTGTAGGCATGAGCAGGTGCGTTCGAAACTGCAATGCATGCGGCATGAGCCAATTCACTTCCTCCTCCAACAATGAAGTTGGTAAAAGTATTTTTAGGGTTAATTCCGAGTGACCTGCCTTTAAGGGCTGGTCCGGTAATCCGATTATTGGATTTGGTCTTGCTGGATTTCAGACGGTCATTGTGATCCTTATTCTCGATATCTTCCTCGTCGAGTTCACCAAGCAAATCGACAGTGTAAGGCCGACCGACAAGGCGGTCTGCTTCTTGTCGGATTACATCCAAGTAATTATCTCGGATCCAAATGGCCGAAAATTCATTGGGTGCGATCAGCTCGCAGCCGTCGTCGTCAAGCCTGCCAATGCGCATGTTATCGAACCAAACACGGAAAGTGTCTGCAGGGATAACTTCAAGCAATTGCTCGCGAAGAGAATTCCAAAAAGTTTCAGGTGTAGTTATAAGGTCAGTCATACGGGGATTCAAAAATTATTCACAAGAGAATGGACACACCTGCAAGTCATCTAAAAAGAGGGATTTATGAAACATATTGCTTAAATCCTGACGAGTTGTGCACATCACGGAGATATCTGTAAAAAAAGCTCTTAAACAACTGATATACAATGCAATATGCGAATTTACTGGGGATGCCATTTATTAAATGATGATTAAATTGTTACATTAGGGATGCATTTCTTCTGAAGGATAAAACCAATGAAACCAAGAAAAAAATCACTTCAATTAAGGAAAGTTTCTCACAACTTATTCACATCTTCGGGTTTGTAAGTTTTTTCCCTTTTTGGGGTTGCATTAATTCCATACATTTACCCTTAACGCAGACCCTTGATTCTATGATATTTAGAGAAATATCTTGCTTGGGTAATCCTAAAATAGAGCACCCTAATGATTCATTTTTCTTAGAAGTTTTTCATTTAAGTCATCGGCTGAATCATAACCAAATTGTCTTGCCGCCTGAACCATCGCAGCAACTTCTATCAATCGGGCAATATCCCTTCCCGTTCTCACTGGAATTTCCATTTGAGGGACATCAAAACCAAGAATTTGAAAATATTTACGGTCCAAACCCGTTCGGTCAGGCTCAGCATTCACTGCTTCTTCAATCAAAGTTACCACTAAATCAATTTTTTTCTCAATCCTCACAAACCGGTTACCAAATAATTTCTCAATATTGATGATCCCGATGCCTCGACACTCCATAAATCCACGACTTAGTGGATCACAAAAGCCAATCGGTGTGTGATCACTTAGTAACTTAACCTTAACCAAGTCGTCAGCGACCAAACTGTGCCCCCGCTCGATCAAGGCAAGGGCTGCCTCGCTTTTACCGGCACCGCTGGCCCCTCTGATCAAGGTACCAACGCCTCTTATTTCCAGTAGAGTTCCATGCAGACTGGTTCGCGGGGCAAACCGTTCTTCCAAAAGGACGGTTACTTCAGTCGTGAAAGCTTTCGAACTTAAAGGTGTTCTAAATAAAGGTACACCCGCTTGCTCGAGAACATCGACCATCTCAGGAGTCGGAGCCAAACTTCTCGATACCACTACGCAAGGGATCCGCTTAGCCACCATTGTCTCAATCACGGCTTTTCTTCGAGCCACAGATTGCTCGCGAAAAAACGCCATCTCTCCAGCACCAAACAGCTGAATTCTCTTGTTAGCAAAATATTTGAAGTAGCCAGTGACAGCAAGAGCCGGGCGATTGACGCTCTTCTCTTTAATGGTGCTTCTCGAAAGGGTTTTATCGCTCGTAACTAAACGAAGTTTGAGCTGTTCGCCGTAGGTGGCAAAAAATTCCCGAACGGCAATACTTTCGACTGCCTGCGTTTTTGATTTGGAAGATTTCATATCTCGTAGAAGTTAATTTTCAAAATCATCACCTAAATATTTCTGCCTTGTTTCTGGATCTGAAGTTAGAAATTCGGCATCCCCGTGAGCAAGAACTTCTCCCTGATACAGTAAATAAGCACTATCCACGACACGCAAAGTCTCGCGAACATTATGATCTGTTATCAGGATGCCAATGCCCCTAGATTTGAGATTATTCATGATTTTATTGACTTCACTCACACTTTTCGGATCAACACCGCTGAACGGTTCATCGAGAAGCAGAAAATCGGGATTGAGAACCAAGGCTCTTGTAATTTCGAGTCTCCTTCTCTCTCCGCCACTCAGGGTGTGAGCCTTCTGCTTAGCCAAAGTCGTCAAACCCAACTCTTCCAGTCTCTCTTTAACCAATTCTTCCCGTTCGGAACGAGAAATTTTTAAGGTTTCTGCAATTGCACGAATATTATCTTCCACCGATAATTTGCGAAACACAGAAGATTCCTGGGGGAGGTAAACAAGACCTTGCTTGGCCCGTTGATGAGGCTTCAGGCGGGTGATATCCTTGCCGTTAATTTCCAATCTTCCTTCCGTAGGTTTCACAAAACCAGCTATCATCGAAAAGGTGGTGGTTTTCCCGGCTCCGTTGGGTCCTAATAATCCTACAATTTCACCTCCCCTTACTTCGATGGAGACACCGCGTACGACCTCTCTCTTTTGGTATGACTTCCGAAGATTGATTGCTTTAAGAATACTTTTTTCTGTCACCTAGAATCCTTATTTTACTTCTTAAATCCCGGTAATTTTATCTTACCCAGATTCGGGAGTTCTAATCGGGGACGTGCACTTTTATCCCCTAACACTCTGGCTTTTCCTGTTTCCCGGTCCAACTCGACCTTTTCCCCTGAGACAAATCCCCACTCGGCATCCTCCACTCGAGCATTACCCGTTAACAAACCCTTCCCGTTTGTGGTATCAAGAATCAGATTATCTGCCCTGCATATCCGTCCCAGTTGCTTCATCCTCACATTACCCGAGGCGCGAACTTCCGAAATACGACCATAGCTTATCTCACTTTTATTCTGATCCTGCTCCACTAAAATCTCCATTTTCATACACTTGATTTCCAATGAGTCACCGTTTATCGAAACATTACCATCCAAAATAAAACGATACCCTCCTTGTTTAATGGCAAAAAACTCCATAACATCTGCATTGGCCACAGTTTTTTCTATCTTATTTTTTTTCTTAGCAGGACTGTTTTTCTCGACTGCAGGCTTAGCGATGACTGGTTCAATTTCTGACTTAAAATAGACATAAGCATCCGATGCAAAAGTCAATTGATGGGATCCTTTTTCACTGATCTCCTGCCAAGACCATTGATTCCCACTTGCCTGAAAAACATTACTCAAGACATTAAGGGAAGTATCACCACGGGCAGTTCCCTTACTTAGGTCAAAAATACCCACATCACTGGAAGCTCTTGTGAGAGCATCATCATTTATAATCATTTTCAGGTTTGGTTGCTTCACAAAATATTGGGAAGACTCCGCGGGCACGACTTCATCGGCCTCCAATTCCCATGAGATCTTACCATCCGGGCCAAAACTTGGAATAGTCACATCAACTGCACCCTGCGAGGAAAAGGTATTTTCTGCGAAAAGAGACTGGGGTAAAAATTTACCAAAAATACCGAACAGAAGAAAAAAAGTGAAAGGAGGAAATCTCTTACTTCCAAGAAAATTTGGCCGCAAACGAGCCACAGGCAGAAATGAAAAAGGTTTTTTTATCGATTCGATGGAAATTATTTTCCGGGGGAAACAGGCTTTTCAGGTTTTTCTTCAGAATCAGCGGATTCAGCAGGTATGAATTTAAGAACTGTTCCGTTAATACAATATCTTTTATCAGTTGGGGTATCAAAACCTTCACCAGTAAAAACATGGCCCAGGTGACCGTCGCAGACTGCACAAAGAACCTCCGTGCGGGGATAACCCAAATGATAATCGACTGAGGTCTTTACATTTTTGGCTTTGGAAGGGTCATAAAAGGAAGGCCACCCACACTTGGAATCAAATTTTTCATTTGAGCTAAAAAGTTCTGTATCACAGCCTGCACATACATACTTTCCCAAGCCTTGCTTTTTAAAGGTTGAGTAAACCTCCCCAAAAGGTCTCTCTGTTCCAGCTTTGCGTAAGATACGATATTGTTCAGGGGTAAGCTTTTCCTTCCATTCAGTATCATCCATGATTATTTTCTTTGTCTGTTTTTTTGGAAGAATTTCTTCCTGCTTTTTTTGATCTTTCTCTGCTGCAATCGTGTAGCTAACGAGAATTCCTAATACGACGGCGAGAAATAGATAAATAAAGGATTTTTTAGAGCGAGATTTCATGCATGTCCTCCATTCATAGTTAATATGGTTTGTAGTTTAAACTAACCTAACCTTTCTAGCAAACTAGCTTCATTGGTGTAGGCAATGGCAGATTCTTTGGTAATGATGTTATGCTGATAAAGATGAAGAAGATGTTGCTCCATGGTCATCATTCCCTCTTTCGATTGTGTTTCCATGGTAGAATAGACCTGCTGCCAATTCCCGGTCCGAATCAAATTTCCAAGGGCAGGAACATTTTTCAAAACTTCCATCGCAAGAATTCTTCCATTACCATCCGCTCTGGGTACCAATTTTTGACTCAAAACATATGATAAACTGAAAGAAAGCTGAAGGCACAAACTCTTGGTTTGTTCGGAAGGAAACATATCGACTATCCGGCTTAAAGCCCCTTTTGCATCACGTGTGTGCAGGGTGGAAAAAACCAGGTGACCGGTTTCCGCAGCACTCAGGGCAAGAGAGGCTGTCTCCGTGTCACGGATTTCCCCAACAAAAATAATATCCGGGTTTTCACGCAAAGCACTGCGGAGCCCACTTGAAAAACTCGGCACATCCTGGCCGACCTGCCTCTGCGAGACCATGGAACTTTCGCTTTTAAAAAGAAATTCCACGGGGTCTTCCAAAGTAATAATTCGGGCTTTGCGGTATAAATTGATGTGGTTAATCAGGGAAGAAATCGTGGTTGATTTACCACTTCCGGTCACTCCGGTTACCAGCACCAACCCGCGCTTAAGGGCAGAGATATCCTGCCAAATCTGTTCGGATGGCAAACCGACTTCCTGAATGGGTGGAATCACCGAAGCTAAGACCCGCATAACAAAAGCGAGACCATCCCGGTCCCGAAAGATATTGAGACGAAAGTTGACCCCCTGCTCTTTCCACTCGAAAGCTGTGTCCACGTCCTGTGGATCCTCCTCATCCAGGACTATGCTGAGATTTTTTTCATTTAGTAAAATCCCCAGCATATATTTTATCACCTCATCCGTGACTCCCGCTCCTTCTGGCATCGCAGTAAGGTCATCATCAATTCTAAAACTTACGGGCCTTCCGATCTTCACATGCATATCGGAAATTCTCGATAAGTTTCCCTTACGATAGGCTGGATCGATAAAATAATTAAGCATTTGAGCAAAACTCACTAAGTTTTGTCCTGCTTGGTAGATTTGTTGATTAATATCGTAACTTTCGGGCATGTCTTTGAAAATGAGCGTTGCTTGCAAATTACTCAAGCACAGATCGTCAATCCTGACCATTCCAAGAGTATATCCAAAACGAAAAATATCGTTGCCATTTCCCTCATGTTTAAGAAAAAAAGACTTCTCTTTGACTATGAATATTCATTTTAAAGGAACTCGAGGATCGATTCCAACAGCCCCCAACGCCTCTGAAGTAAGCGAGAAAGTCGTGTCTGCTCTTCTTGGTGCAAGAGGTAAGGACCTCCGTTCTGAATCTCAGATTAGGGAATTTGTTACAAAAGTTTTGCCTTTTCACCAGGGATCCACCTTCGGAGGCAATACTCCGTGCGTACGGGTGGACACCGGTTCCAACGATTGGCTCATTTTTGATGGAGGGTCCGGATTGCGGGTTCTTGGTAACGAAATTATGGCGAATGGTCTGTCGAATCAAACATTCCATCTTTTTATGTCCCATTTTCATTATGATCATATTCAGGGCATTCCTTTTTTCACTCCTGCTTACATTCCGGGAAATAAAATAATCGTGCATGGAGGTCACGATGACATGGAAACATTTCTTCGTGAGCAGATGCGAACCCCGTATTTCCCGATCGACTTCAATACCTTTCAGGCCGAAATTTCCTTCGTTAAGCACGCTCCCGGCGACACACTCGAGGTCTGTGATTCGACCATAACTGTTTATAAGCAAAATCACCCGGGCGACTCCTATGGTTATCGGGTTGATCAGGGAGAAAAATCTGTCGTCTACTCCACCGATTCCGAGCATCCCAACATTGCTCACGGAAAAGAGTATGATTACTTGGATTTTATTAAGGGCACCAATCTTTTGATTTTTGATGCCCCGTACACCCATTCCGAATCGATTTCAACCCGTGAGCACTGGGGTCATTCAAGCAATGTAATGGGAGTGGAATTAGCGGCACGGGGCGAGGTTGAGACCTTGGCCATTTTCCACCATGACCCGGGTGCGAGTGATCAGGACCTTACCGACTTCCATGCTCATACTAAAAAATTCCTTGAACGTTCTAGACTCGCAGTGAGAGAGGCCAAACCAGGAATCCCTGGGGCTCCTTCACCTAGAAGTCATCCCTTTGAAGTGATTATGTCTTACGACGGTCTCGTTCTCACAATTTAGTATATGCCGACATCTGCTCCTCATGACGATGAAATCCCCAAGAGATTGGACAAGGAAACGATTAATGAATTGCCCCTCATTCGATTTCACGGGGCTATTCAAGTAGCGGAGGATTCAAAATCATTCA
>JBMYOA010000084.1:0-7658 GCA_049598825.1 Opitutales bacterium
TTAAGTATAATTCGTGGCTACTTCAAATCCTTGGGTATGCAGCCTGGGGACAATAAAACCTCGGAACAGATAGCAAGAAAACTATTCCGGGATAATGCGGTCAAATTTTACGGTCTCGAGTAAGTTGAAGAAGATTTTCTCCTCATAAGCTCGAAGAACTCTTAATCGATAAACGAGCAAATGTATTCACAGGTTCCATCGTTCACTTCGATGGTGAAACCACTGTTTGCCGGTACATCAAAGGATTGATTCTCGCTGTAGGAATTTGATTCCTCTGAGCCGTCTAAAATAACTTTGCAGCTGCCGGCAATGATTTCCATTTTTTCGGCAAGCTCGGTATTAAAATGATAACTTCCTGGATAAATGAGCCCGAGTGTTTTTTTGGCACCATCTTCCATAACTAGCGAGTGACTTACTACTTTACCATCAAAGTAGATGTTCGCCTTGGCGTGAACGGTTACATTTTCAAATTTTATATTACTCATAAAGTGTAGGGATTAAAGTATGGTTGTAAAAAAATTCATTACATCGGTGCAATCCGTTTGGAGCCCACATCGGTAGTCAGCAAGACATGAGCATCAAAACTTTCCGCAAGTAGTTGGTTTTTAATTTCTGTGGAATCAGGGTCATTCCAAAGATTACGGTGTTCCCATGGATCCTTCTTCATGTCGAACAATTCCCCAACTCCTTTTCCGTGGTAGACGCATAGTTTGTGGGATTTGGTGCGGTACATGGTGGCATAGGTTCCGTCCCCACCGGTGAAGTGAGGGTCAAGGGCGTCGAAATATTCACTCCGTACAAACTGTCGGTGCTCGGTTCCTTTGCTACTTCCGGAAAGAATCGGTAATAAGCTTTTGCCCTGAAAATAATCGGGCAGGGGAATTCCGGCTACTTCGAGAAGGGTTGCTGATAAATCCATCATCTCCACCAGGGCGTCACTCTTTTGATTTTGGACAAAGTTACTGGGCCAGGAAAAGATAAGGGGTACGCGAACCAGTCCCTCGTAGAAACGACACCCTTTGTACATCAGGCCATGATCCCCCAGGGATTCTCCATGATCGCTGGTGAAAATGATCACTGTATTATCGCGCTGACCGGTATCATCCAAAGCCTGTAAGATTCTTCCGAACTGATCATCAATCTGGGCAATCATTGCATAATACCGGGCCTGGGCAAGTTTGGCCTCGTGTTCTTCAGGCGTGCGGATTTCGTCCTGGAAATCACACTTTGCGAGTGCTGCCTGTGCTTCCAGATCACTTTCCTGAAAGTGAGGTCCAGGCATTTCATCGGGATCGAACTGATCGGCATACGACTTGGGAGGAATGAACGGTGGATGCGGATCGTAAATATTAACATTCAGCAGCCAGGGTGTTTGGCGCTCTTCCCTAATGAATTCGATGGATCTTTCCGAAGCCCAGGTTGTTTGATGCAGTTCGGTGGGTACCCGCTCTTCGCTGTCGCGAAGTTCATTGAGGTTGCCACCTTTTTCTTTTACCCAGTCCGCATAGTCATGACCTTCTTCCCAATCATCCCGGGGTGCATGGCTGAATTTCCAGTACCTGAATCCGTCATCTATCCGGGGCTCGGTCCGTTTGCCTGAGCTCTGTAGATGGAACTTGCCGATCATTCCACAATCGTATCCCGCATTGGCAATGAGCTTACTAATGACGGGAGGCCAGTCCGGGAAGCTTTCGTTTCCATTGCGGGTGTTATGAACACGGCTTGGGTAGAGTCCACTCATAAAACTTGCCCGACTGGGAGTACAGATGGGGCTTTGACAGTATGTATGGGTAAAGGCGGTTCCTTCGGATACCAGTTGGTCAATGACCGGGGTGCGAACGAAGCGATTTCCCAGGGCACCAATGGTGTCAAATCGCTGCTGGTCGGTACAGTACCAAAGGATATTTGGTTGTTTATTCATTTTAAGATTGGGGCTGGTCGGTGTTGGATTCTTTTCGCTTTCTTTTCCAAATAATGAGTATGACTGCGGTGCTTAAAAGGCACAGAGAAATTGGACGGGTGAGAAGGGGAAGATAACTGCCTCCGCTAGCCATGAGTCCGGCACAAAGATTTTCCTCGGCTATAGGGGCTAAAACAAAACCGATCACAAAAGCGGCAAGGGGTAACCTCGCTTTTTCCATTTGCCAACCGATGATTCCAAAGATCAACATCACCAGCACATCAAACCACATCCCATTTAATGCGTAGGCTCCCCAGATACAGCAACCGGTTACCAGGGGAAAGAGAATCTTCTTGGGAATGGAAGAGAGCTTGGCAATCCACTTGGCACAGCCAATCATGATTAGAAACATCATAACGTTGGCAACGAGAACGGTTCCGATGATCGCATGAACGGCCTCGGGGTTTTGTCGGAAGAGTAGGGGGCCTGGTTGCAACCCATGAACAATTAGGGCTCCCAGGAGAACCGCTCCAATTACACTTCCCGGAATTCCCAAAGATATTAATGGAATCAAGGCACCTCCCACGGTTGCATTATTTGCCGCTTCCGATGCAATGATTCCCTCTTCGCTGCCGTTTCCAAACTTTTCGGGAGTTTTCGATCCCCTTTTAGCTGCCATGTAAGCGGCCAAAGAACCGATATTGGCACCGATACCCGGCAGAATACCAATGAATGTGCCAATCAAGGAAGAACGAATCAGATTAAATGTATTGGCAATCCATACCGAAAAAGAAATCCATGCGGAATCATTTCCCGAAACCTCCTCAATCTTGCCATCCTTGGATGTTACATCCTGCAGAATTTTACCGATGGCAAACATCCCGATAAGCACAGGGATTAATCGAAAGCCCTCGTTCATAAATGTCAGCCCGAAAGTCCAGCGTAGCTCTCCGGATGCCGGGTGCATACCGGGCATGGCCACAAGCACTCCCAGGCTACCGGCTAACAGACCGCGCGCCCGGGTGGAATCTCCGATTCCTGCAAGCATGGCCAGGGCGAGGATCACCATGGAGAAAAGTTCGAAAGGACCAAGCTTGGTGGAAAGGTCAGCCATAGGTTCAGCCAGTTGCCAAAGAGCAAACCAGGAGACCATTCCGCCCATCAGGGATGCACCCACGCCCAGACCAAGTGCCCGTCCGGGTTGCCCGGAGGTTGCCATGGGGAAACCGTCGAGCGTGGTCATAATGGCGGCAGGAGTGCCAGGCATGCGTAGGAGTGTTGCACTGATGAGGCCGCCACTTACTGCTCCAACATACATCGCCACCAGTAGAACCAGTCCGCTGACCGGTTCCATGGAAAAGGTCAACGGGAGGGAGAGGGCGATGAGCATGGTTCCGGTCAATCCGGGAATTGCTCCCACCGTAATCCCCAAAGTTGTTCCTAGAAAAACCAACCAAAGGATACCGGGTGTAGTGAATAAATCGATCATGCGGATTTGCTCTCGCGGAGGACAAAAACAAAGCAGATTACCGTAATTCCCAGTATGATCCACTCCAGCGGAGGCAGTGCCGTGGGTTTATCAATGGTGATTCCCTGTAGTTTTTGGCTTCGATCGGCAATGGTTTTTAGCAGATCCTGTCCAACCTGAAGCACTGGGTCCATATGGAGGTTTTGAAAGCTTTCTTTTATCTCTCTTGTGGCCATTGCCTCGGCGAGAAGGTTTTGAAGATACGCAATCCTTTCTGGCGGAGTATTTTGGGGAGCCCACCAAAATTGCATTAGATCATGAGTTGCCCGGACCTCCTGTTCCAAAGCAGTGGTGAGATTCGGGAAAGATGATTCACGTTCTTCTCCCAGGGAAGCCAGGGCTTTGATTCCCGCATCCTTGAATTGTTGATACTCGGCTACGGAAAAGCCGGTGAGGTCAATATGCCCCCCTTTCAACTGGGCAAGTCGCTTGGCACCCCCTCCAGTTTGAGTGAAACGAAATTTTGCTCCTGATTTTCCATTTTGAAGAAAAAGAGCGGAATAATGATTGGGAGCCCCGAGATTTGTTCCATAAACTAATTGGTAGGGACGATCCCTGGCCTCTTCCATCAGTTCATTCAAGGAAGTGTAGGGAGAGTCTTCTTCCACGGCAACCACCACCCCACTTCTTCCCGTTGCCGCGATTGGTTCAAAATTATCGGGTCCCCAGTCGGCATTTCCATAATGCTGTGCAGTGTAGATCCCGTCGTGAAGGCAGAGGATTGTATGTCCGTCCGGTGTCGCGTTTTTCGCACTTCTGCTCCCAATGGTCCCACCGGCTCCGGCAATGTTTTTAATTACAATTGGCTGTGGGCACAGGTTATTCTTGCGAATCGCATTTTGAAAGATACGCACAAACACATCACTCCCGCCACCCGCTGCGAAGGGGACAATTACGGTGATGGGTTTAGAAGGGTAATCGCCTTGGAGTGAACAGAAAAAAACCAATTTTATGAAAATTAATTGGGCCAAAGGTATAAATACCATTCGTTTCAATTTGGTAAGATACATCAAAGTTTACATTATCTGGGAGTGTTCGTTTTGAAAAGCTCCAACCTGAGATGTAAAATTGCGTTCATTTCTTACGATTTGGTTGTTTGGGTAAATTTACAATCGAGCCTATGATAGGGTTGTTATTTCTCCCCTAAAACTTTATTTGTATAAAAATTAAACCTCGAGATATTAGATAGTTATGAACTTAAACCGTAGAAGCATGCTTCAGGGATTGACCGCTGGTTTTGGTGCGGCATTGACTGGTGGCCTAATGCCCCACCAAGTCTTCGGCACAAGTGGTCAACCGTCTTCGATGAAGCGGATCATTTTCTTTCTCCAAAATCAAGGTTTTGAGCCTGGTACCTGTATTCCTAGCGGAATGAATAATAGCGGGAGTCTTGCCAATGCAAAATTACCTGAACCCATTGAAGCCCTTGAACCTTTCAAGGAACGCTTACATATCATCAATGGTCTACATGGAAAGCACACCAGTCCGTCCCATAGTCCTTTCTTTGGCGCACTGGGCGGATACCGCGGAAGCGATGGAGTTCCACCGAGTGGCCCGACCATTGATTATGAATTAAGCAAAGTCCTTCCTCAGACACTTTTACCACATCTCTGCATTGGTATGGACTCGATTGAAAATATGCGGGCCAAGCCTACCGTTGCTAATCTCTCCGCAAGTGGTGCCGGCCAACCGATCTTCATGCATTCCAATCCAAACCACTTGTATCAGTTATTATATGGTGGAATTTCAGAGGGAGATATTCGTGATCAGCATGAGGCTCGTTCTTCCATGCTCGAAAAGATTGAAAAGATGTCATCTCTTGAAGGCAATGCACTACCCTCGAGTGATAAAGATCGTTACAATCAATATGTTCGTGGGTTTGAGGATATGAATGGTTTGCGTGATCGTTTGGCCAAGGTGTCCGGTCATCTCAAGAAATTTGCCCCTGAGGTCGACGAGCGGTACACAAATCCTGAGTTTGAAACAGACTGGCATGACACGATTTTGGATTTGGGTATATCAGCACTTAAATCCGGCACGACCAACACTCTAACCATCGGTTCCGGGCGAGGTGAAATTTTTGGTGCATGGAAGGGCTTGGGCGTTGAAAAACAGGGACACAATCTTGGGCATATGCCGCAAAAAGATAATCCTATTTGGATCAAAATTCGTCAGTATAACTGCAGAATGCTGGTTAAGCTGATGGAGCAACTTGAAAGTGTACCTGAGGGTAACGGATCGATGATGGATAATACTTTGATTGTTTACACCAGCAACAACGCGGATAAACAACACACCAGCGGTGCGAATTGGCCAGTTATGCTACTCGGAAACTGCAACGGTGCTTTCAAAACTGGGTGTTTCACCCAGCTTGATGGGAAGCGTCCCATCAATGCCCTTTACAACTCATTGCTTAGGGTCAATGGAGTTGCCGCTGACAGGTTCAATATGAGTGATGCCATGGCCAAGAAGTATGACTCCGGTACCGGGCCATTGAAAGAAATTCTGACTTAGACGTGTTTAGAAAATTCGCTCAGGCAGCGGCTGTCCTTGGTGTATGTTTTGCTTTGGCTGGCAAAGTGTATGTACCAGGGGGCAAGATACCCGGTGATTTTGAGGAGGTTGCGGTAGGCTTTCTGGAATCTCATTGTTTTGATTGTCACGATGATGAAACCAGTGAGGCAGGTTTAAATCTTCTGGACTTGGGTCCTGTCGATCAAATCAATGCCGCGGTTTGGAAATCGGTCTGGGCACAGATAGCCATGGGAGAAATGCCACCAAAGAACAAAAAAAGACCCGATGTGATTCGTCGCCTGGAGTTCTCGGATTGGATTGTCCAGCAGTTACAGAATGAAATGAAGGATAAAGGAGGTTTTAAGGCACACCTGGACCCTAAAAAGGCTAACTACTTGGAACATGATCTGTTGTTTGGTGATCTGCCGGAAGGAATAAAACTGAAGCCCACTTCTTCACCAGCCCGTATCTGGCGGATAACTCCACAGGAACATATTACCCGTCTTAATGAACTAATTAACACCGAACCTGCCTTTGACCCCAGTAAGCCCGGTCTTCGTACTCGGGGAGATTTTGTCCCCACCAATCATGGAGGCGAGCTCAAGCTGTATTTTGGAACGGATAGAATTATCCGCTGGGAGGGTGGAACCGTCGCTTATCAGACTGCGGTGAAGAGCATACCTGTTGTTTTATCATCAAACCGTAAACATGGTTTTGAAAATTATGCGGACTTTTATTCCGTGAATAGTTCAGAAGCCACACAGATCTTAGCCAAGGCAGAAGATATTCTAAAATATATGGCTTACGGACCCCTGAGTCTGGTCGAGTTCCCCGAGCAAATTACGGATAATCCCAAAACATATGATGCAATCAAACCAAAAGAAGATCTTCGAGGCTTACCTTCTGCGATTGTATACAATACCAAGGTAGTCCGCCCGATCACCCCAGTATATGATTTGATGAGGCAGGAAAAGTTTTCGGAGGATTCGATCCGCAAAACCATTGGTTTTCTTTTCGAAGCACTGACTTTCCGGCCTGCATCGGAAAAAGAAGTTTCGGAATACCTGCAAATCGTTAACGAATCGATTGATAAGATAGGGCCAGAGGATGGTGCCTTTCTGGGGCTTTCCGCAATCTTTCTTGATCGCGACGCCCTTTTTCGTACTGAACTCGCGAAGCAGGGAAAAGCCGATGAGTATGGCAGGGTTATGTTGCAGGACTGGGAACTTGGCTTGGCGGTAAACCATTCCCTCAGTTATATTCCTCCAGATGAAACCTTGAGGAAGGCAATCATGGATGGAAAGATGCGAACCAGGGAAGATGTAAAGCGTGAGGTTTCCCGCATGCTAGAAGATGATTCCTTTCGCAAACCAAGAGTTCTTCGATTCTTCCGGGATTTTTTTGATCATGATCTAGGCGGTTATATTTGTAAGGATGATAAAGCCTTGAGTAGTACTGGTGTCTCTGCGAAAGGTGCATCTCATTTTCGGGCAATGTTTGAAGCTGCTGCGAGTACGGATCGTTTGATTGAGCTCATTCTGGAGGAAGATAAGGATGTATTGAAAGAACTTTTGACTACTCAGAAAATTGTCTATTCAGGAAAGGATCGGACTTACTTTAACCGCAGGCTTACGAAAGAAGAGAGAGAGGCTGCCCAAAAGGAAAAGACTAAGGCTGAAGAATTAGCTACATTGGAAATTGCAGAAGAAAGAAGGT